>JAZRYW010000038.1:0-13992 GCA_045600965.1 Bacteroidales bacterium
TGGTAATCTTTATGAGTCTTGTTTCGTCCTTTGAATTTGTCATTCAGTCACGTAGCCCGCTACGCTCCTTCATTTCGCATTCAAAATCCATAAACAATCCTTCATAAATCTTTTACCAACTTATTTTTTCATCATTCCTTAGTAAAGAGTTATTTCAAAGTTCAAAGCAAATATAGAAATATTTCTTGAATATTTAGAATCTGTTTTGAAATGTTCAGCACACTCACAAGATGGCGCGGATAAATTTAAACAGCTTCTTATTTGCGTAACGAATGCCAATATGTATATCTGCCGGCTCTATTTGTCATCCTCCCTCAGCTTCTCCTTGTATTTCTTGTCATAGGCTTCTCCTCTCGGGA
Source organism: Bacteroidales bacterium (assembly GCA_045600965.1). GTDB lineage: Bacteria > Bacteroidota > Bacteroidia > Bacteroidales > UBA932 > RGIG6374. The sequence goes on from JAZRYW010000038.1 coordinate 360, forward strand.
CAAGGTACTTGAAGTACATGCAGTCATCAATGATCTGTATGTGGAAGATGAAGAACGCACGGAGGCTGCCGATGCGGATGCGGTAAACGTTGTCATAACCGACCAACTTCTTGCAGTCGGTGATTTCATCCAGACAAGTCGCATTCCTGACCTCAAGAATCGTGTTCCTGACGGAATCCAGTGTCTTGCCTGACAGCTTGCGGACCGATTTCTCAAAATCCTTCGAGTACTTCGTCTTCATAATCCCAGCCAGTTCTCAAAGTCCTTTGTCTCTTCTTCGGAAAGCTCGACGTCTCCGTCGGGACGGACATTGCACAGGTATTGGTAGGTCGCCGCCTCGTCCATATCCTCTACCTCCTTCTCGAGGAGCGCTTCGATATAGTTCTTGAGGTTCGTGCCGGACGCGGCCGCCTTGATGGAAAGGAAACGATATACATCTTCGCGGATGTCGATGTTCTTTCTTCTTGTCTGAACTGCTGCAGTATTCATATTGAGTAACTTATATATTATGTGCAAATGTAGAAAATATATTATACAATACAATATATTCAAATAGAATAGATATAGCAGATATACGATATACGGATACTGGTCCCACAAGTATCCTGTGTACAAAACCTTCGTTTTATAGATGTTCCAACAGCTTCTGATGCGAAGTCAGCATTTATTTCTGACAACGGGGCTATTGATAGATTTCAGAATTGTAGTAACTTCGCACCGAATTAAGAAGTAAAAGAATTGCAGTTATGGGAACGGCAGCTATTGTTTCTGCAATCCTGACCCTTCTGGCGGGAATCGGCATATTCCTCGTTGCCTGCCAGATGATGAGCTCAAATTTGGAATCGGCGAGCTCAGAGAAGTTGAAAGGCCTTTTTGCCAAGGCATCAAAAAGCAAACTCCTGGGAGTCGGCATCGGAACGGTCGGGACCGCTGCCATCCAGAGCTCCGGAGCGACCACGGTAATGACGATAGGTTTCGTCAATGCCGGCATTATTTCACTAGTACAGGCGGCAACAATCATCTACGGAGCCAACATCGGTACTACCGTGACGGCTCAGATTGTCGCGCTCGGAATGTTCGGAGGCAGCTCCATCTCAACTTCAATCATCTTTTCCGCATTCGCGGGGCTGGGCGCATTCCTCATAGTCTTCTCCAAGAAAGCGGGCCTCAAGACCTGGGGCGGAATCCTGGCCGGATTCGGAATGCTTTTCGTCGGTCTTTCGCTGATGAGCGGTTCGATGAAAGATTTCGCAGCCCTTCAGGGTGTCAAGGACTTCCTCGCAGGGATACGCAGCCCTCTGCTTCTGGTGATGACCGGTGCCGTAATCACGGCAATTATACAGAGTTCCTCCGTTATGACATCCATAGCGCTTGCAATGTGCGTCACGGGACTCATATCTCTTGATCAGGGTATCTTCCTGACAATGGGTTCAAACATAGGTTCCTGCGTGGTAGCCATCATAGCCGGTGTCACCAGCGGCATAAATGCAAAGCGGACTGCACTCATACACCTGCTGTTCAACTGTACGGGTGTGTTCATCTTTATGATTGCCGAATGGCTGCTCAGTATCTTTACAAGCGGGAGCATCAGCTATGGCACTATGTTCGGGTCGGCTTTTCCCGGGGCTCCGCAGACGCAGCTCGCAATGTTCCATACATTCTTCAATATCATTACGGTTATCATAATGCTCCCCCTGACAGGAGCCCTTGTGGCACTGGTCTGCAGGATGATTCCGCAGAAAGATGACTCGGATGTCGAAGTGCTGAAACTCAAGTACGTAGATGACAATATGCTCCGCACTCCGCCGCTTGCTGTCGTACAGACCAAGCGTGAGATAATGGGTATGGCAGACCTGGCAATGGAGAATTTCGACAGGGCTGTGGGCATTATTACGTCTCTCGATTTCAAGGAACGCGAACTGTTTGACAAGGTGGAGGAAAAGATTAACTTCATCAACCGTACACTCGTTGATTTCGTAGTGCGGCTTTCAGAGAAGAATGCGCTCAGCGAGCACGACCATCTGTATCTTGCCACCACCTACAGGACTGTCAGAGATATCGAGCGCATAGGCGATTACGCCGAGAATATAGCGGAATATGCAGATGCCCTCAAGGACGCCGGGCAGAAGTTCTCTGACGATGCGCTCTACGAGATAAGCCAGTTGAAAGTGCTCATACATCAGCTGTATGACAATGTTTGTTCCGCCTATAGGGAAGAGAGGATCGAACCGCTTGCCAAGGCCAACGTCATTGAGGAGCAGATTGACGACTTCACCAAGATGATGGAGAACAACCACGTCTCACGTCTTTCCAACGGCAGCTGCACCCCTATGACAGGAACGCTCTATCTTGAACTTTCCTCTGACTCGGAGCGTATCGCAGACCACCTCATAAATGTTGGCAAGTCCATCAGATTACTCAAGAAGAGTTGAGAAAATCCATATAAGGTCGGAAGGATTATTGACAGAAAGGCGGCTTGTCGGTATGCCCCGGGAACAGTCGTCCGGCAACCGCTTGCAATTCTCAATGACGCCCGGAGGATTGCTGTGTTATTAATCTTTGAAGTCCCCCGTTTTGTTCGTATATTCGCAGATTATATGTGATTCAAGTTTCGCAAACGCGAAACTACCTTATTTAGAGGCCGTCAGGCCGTTGGAAAAGTCCCTTCCCCGGGGAAGGGGTTCAGGGATGGGGACAAAAAAATAAGAAAGTGCGGTGGGGAAAAGTTTCGCAAGTTCTCACTTCACTTTGATTATCAACGATATAAATACTTGCGAAACTTGAGTTATATGTGATTATGCTGACGGAATGAAAAAAAGGTCGCTGATATGGCTTGTCGCCGTGGCGCTGGCATTGTCTGCCGCGGCATATCTGTCGATAGTGTATCTCAAGTCGGATAACGGGCAGGAAATGCAACGGGCGGTGAAAAACCAGATGTTTTCCATCAAGGCCGTGCCTTCGGACGCATCCGTGATCCTGATTGCGGAGCATCTCGATGAATTGCTGCCCCTCGCTTCGGACACGGCGTCTGTCATAACTTCAATAGTGAGCGGCGGGGAGGGGACCTTCTCCGGCTATGTCTTCCGCATCGCCGGTTCCCGCTGGGCGGACAATGACGCGGTGCTCACTCTCCATCCATCGATGAGCGGCCGTATGTCGCAGCTGCTGTCCATCTCCGACACCGGTGCCGAGGATGGGCCGCTGGCTTCGTTCATCCGTTCCATAATACCCGACGCCGTCCCTTCCGACTACAACGGCATCAACATCTATGAGTCCGCCTCCACCGAAGTGTGCTTCGCCTTCTGCGACGCCCTGACCCTGCTCTGTGACAGCCGAATACTCCTTGAATCGTCCCTGAGACACATTCAGGAGGGCCTTTCGATCCTTGACAAGGATGAATTCAAGCAGGTCTATGACCCTCAGGAATTCGGCCCTCTCACTCTTATGCTCCGCAATTCGGACATCGAGAAGATATTCTCCGCCTACATCAACCGGCAGTACCGCAGTTATGCCCCGAACCTGGCTTCCCTCGCTTCGTGGACCATACTCGACATTGAACAGAAGAAGGGTGACCTTGAGATCGATGCGGCCCTGAAGACGGTAGATGTCAACAGGAAATATACCGAAGTGCTCAAGACTCAGACCGATGCGCCGTCCACTGTGCGTCAGGCGCTTCCATTTTACACCGGTTTCTATTACAGCGTGAGTGCCGCGGATGCGGACGCATTTCTTGAAAAATTCGGCAACTACCTCTATGCCAACCATTTCAGGACCGGCACGGAGGCTGTTCCTGACGGACCGCTCGAAGTTGCGTACGCCTCTTTTATGACGGGGACCCTGCAGAGCGTCGACCTTGTGCAGACCGACGAACCCCTTTCGCCGCGACAGGTGGTGGGCGTATGTTCCCGTTTCGGCTCTATTTTCTCGAAGGTGGAGCCCGAGGACACCTGCCGTGTGGGCCGATGGCTGATAGCCGGCAGCCGTTCCGCAATAGACGAATACCGCACAGGCAAGGCCACCTTCCTTTCGCTCGATGACTACCTGCGCTCGTCAAGGAGCAGTGTCGCTGAGGCTGAGGACTGCATCAACTCCGTCTATGTCAATTTCTCGCAGTTCGGCGACCATCCTCTCCAGGCCTTTGTGGCACCCTTCCAGCAGCGCTTTGAAAGGGCGTCGCTCCACAGTGAGATGCTCAATGCAATGTATGCCCGTGTCAAGGGCGGGGAGACGCCTTCCGTAAGCGTCTCCTATGACGTGATGAAGATGCCCGCGGTGTTGATGGATATCGAGCGTGACACCACCGTCACCATCCCTCAGGGACCGTTCCCCGTGGAGGACGTGGATTCGGGCAACACCTTCTGGTTCGAGCAGACCCCCAACCTCTACCTCCGCCTTTCCAACGAGACGCGCAAGGGCCTCTGGTCCGCTCCTTTCACAGCGCCCATCTGCGGGTTCGTACGTCAGGTTGACTACTACGGCAACGGCAAACTGCAGATGCTCTTCGCCTCCGGGCGCAACCTCTACCTTATGGACAGGACGGGCCGCTACGTGGCGGGCTATCCCCACACCCTTCCCAAGGATGTGCTGCTCGGCCCCGAAGTCTATGACCTGAAGGGCAGGGGAGGCTATATGGTGATGATAATCCATACGGACAACACCCTCAACCTCTACACCATTGACGGGAAACCGGCCGAAGGATGGACCGAAGTGACCAGCCGCGAGAAGATAAAGACTATGCCCGCTCTGGAATGGTTCGGGGACGACCGCTACTGGGTGCTCCGCACGTCGGTCCAGACACGCATATTCAATCTCGACGGGACTCCTGTCGCCAATTTCGAGGGCGACCGCCGTCTGCGTCCCGATACGGAAATCACATATCTTTCAGGCTCAACGGTCAGTGTGGCCTGCTATGACGGTCTGACCTGCAAGTTGAACCTCTCCACAGGAGAATTCACCGTACCGAAAAAGAGCCGATGAGCAACTTCAAGCGCATATTGTCATTCGGAAGGCCCTACGCCGCAAACTGGCCGGCATATCTGCTGCTGTCAGTGCTGTCCGTCGTCTTCGGAATTGCGAACTACGCCTTGCTCGACCCTCTGCTCACGGTGCTTTTCGAGCCTGACAACGTGGCTCATCTGACCTCGGTGCCTCAGTTCTCGCTGTCAGCAGATTATTTCAAGGACCTTTTCGACTACCTCCTCTCAGGCGTGATCGCCGACCGCGGAGTGATGAGGGGCCTTGTGTTCGTCTGCTGCACCCTGATTGCAGCAACTTTCCTCTCCGACCTTTCCCGCTATCTCTCCCAGCGCATACTGGTCAACGTCAAGACGCGCCTGATGAAGAATCTTCGCAGCGCGCTCTTCGAGAAGGTGAGCCATCTCAACATAGGCTTCTTCAACGACCGCCGCAGGGGTGACCTTCTCTCCAGCATATCCAATGACGTGGCGGAAGTGCAGAATTCCGTGGCCAGCAGTTTCCACATCATCTTCCGCGAGCCTCTGCTTGTGCTGGGATTCCTTGCGATGCTGTTCTATATGTCGCCCCGTCTGACCCTGGTGTCACTGGTGGCCCTGCCGCTCTCGGGCCTTGTCATAGGCTCCCTGACACGCAGGCTCAAGCGCGGCGCGGTGAGGGCTCAGTCGCTGATGGGCACCATCCTCAGCCATTTTGACGAGGCCATCGGCGGAAGCCGCATCATCAAGGCTTTCAACGCCCACAGTCAGGTCCGTTCAAGTTTCGAGGCCGACAACAACGAACACCGCAATGTCAGCCGCTCGATGTTCAACCGTCAGGAACTGGCATCTCCGCTTTCGGAATTCCTCGGCATCTCGGTGGCTGTCGTGGTGCTGTTCTATGGCGGCTGGCTTAACGTTCACGGGCAGCTCGGTATGGACTGGCCCGCGTTCGTGGTATACATCGGCTTCTACTGGAGGGTGCTGGAGCCTCTGAAGGCCATAGCCAACGCCAGCGCCGCCATACGCCGCGGAATGGTTTCAGCCGACCGCATATTCGCCATCCTCGATGCGCAGGATGACATCTGCGATCCTGCAGGAGGGGAGGAGGCCGCCGCGCTGCAGTCCGTCAGAGAAGGGATACGCTTCAACTCAGTCTCCTTCGGCTACGGCGATGATGACGTGCTGCACGGTGTCGATTTCGAGATACCCGCAGGCGGTACGGTTGCCATTGTAGGCGCTTCCGGTGCGGGCAAGTCGACCATCGCGGACCTTATTCCCCGCTTCTTCGACGTCGGGAAGGGCTCCATCACCATCGACGGCATCGACATAAGGCGTTTCCGCCTTGCGGACCTGCGCTCCCTGCTGGGCGTCGTGACCCAGGAGGCCATACTTTTCAATGATACGATTTTCAACAACATAGCGTTCGGGATGCCTTCCGCCACAATGGAAATGGTACAGGAGGCGGCGCGCGCGGCCAATGCCCACGAATTCATAATGGAAACCCCAGACGGCTACAGCACCTGCATAGGCGACCGCGGCTCACGGCTTTCCGGAGGCCAGCGCCAGCGCATCGCCATAGCAAGGGCGCTGCTCAAGAACCCGCCCGTGCTCATACTCGATGAGGCTACTTCCGCCCTTGACACCGAGAGCGAGAAACTTGTCCAGGACGCGCTTTCACGGCTGATGAAGGGCCGCACCTGTCTTGTCATTGCACACCGGCTCTCCACTGTCAGGAACGCTGACAACATACTCGTGCTTCGCGACGGCCATATCGTGGAGCAGGGAACCCACGAAAGCCTTATCCGGCAGAACGGCTTCTATGCCAATCTTTCAAAATTGCAACAGTGAACACCAATCGCTCCATAATCCGTCTGCTTGAAGAAAGCGTCCGCGCCAACTGGGACTGCACGGCACTGACCAACTACCGTGGCAGTTCGATCTCCTATGGCGAAATGGCGCTCGCCATAGAGAAACTTCACATATTCTACAGACAGGCCGGCATCAGGCCCACGGACCGTGTAGCAGTATGCTCGCGCAACCAGTCGGCCTGGGGCGTATCTTTCCTGTCCGCAATGACCTGGGGTGCCGTGGTTGTCCCCATACTCCACGACTTCAAGCCTGCGACTGTCCAGAACCTCATACGTCACTGCGGGGCGAAGGCGCTTCTGGTGAGCGATGCCATCCGCAATGCCCTTCCCATCGAGAATATGCCTGAACTGGACTACGTCATAACTATGGAGGACTTCAATGTGGTGTGGGCGCGTGACGGACGGACGGGCACGGTGGATGAACTGACCGCTTCTGAATTCGCGGCCCTTCATCCCCACGGATTCCATCCTTCGGACGTAGCATACTGTCAGGAGGATCCTTCGCAGACCGCCCTTATCAACTACACTTCCGGCACTATGGGATTCTCCCGCGGAGTGGAACTCCCCTACAGGAGCATATCGGCCAACGTGGCCTTCGCAAAGAGGGTTCACAACCGTATGGACAACACGTCAAAAGTGGTTTCGCTGCTCCCTACGGCCCATATGTACGGGATGATATTCGAGTTCCTCTATGAAATGACCATAGGTGCCAACACCTTTTTCCTGACAAGGCTGCCCAGCCCCAGGATAATTGCCGAGGCCTTCGGAACTGTCAGGCCCGACGTGATAGTGGCCGTTCCGCTCATCATAGAGAAGATATACCGGCAGAAACTGCTGCCATTGCTCAGCACCAACCGTTTCAAGCTGATGCTCAATCTCCCCGTGATGAGTTCAGCTGTCCGCAAGCGCATCTGCGATGAACTGGTCGGCTCCTTCGGCGGCAGATTCAGCGAGGTCATAATAGGCGGCGCGGCGTTCAACAGGGAGGCCGAAGCATTCCTGCGGAAGATATCCTTCCCCTTCACCGTCGGCTACGGGATGGCCGAATGCGGGCCCATCATAACGTATTCCCCCGCCTCCGAGGCCAGATTATACTCCTGCGGCAAGGTGGTCGAAGGAATGGAAATAAGGATAGACTCGCCCGATCCGACCGCCATCCCGGGAGAGATATTCGTAAGGGGGGAGAACCTTTTCACCGGTTATTACCGCAATCCCCAGGCCACCGAAGAGGCTTTCACTCCCGACGGATGGTTCCGCACCGGGGATATGGGCGTGATGGACCGGGACGGTTACCTCTACCTCAAGGGCCGCTGCAAGAGTATGATACTCGGCCCTTCCGGACAGAACATCTATCCCGAGGAGATAGAGAGCAGCATCAACAACCTCGACTATGTGGAGGAATCCCTGGTCATAGAGTATGATGGCGGCCTGCGGGCATTGATATATCCCGATTTCGACCAGGCGCGCAGGGACAACCTCTCCGCCGTGGACCTTCAGGCAAGGCTTGAGGAGGAAATGAGTTTTGTCAACGCCGACCTTCCGTCCTACAGCCAGCTTTCATCGGTGGCCATCATTGATGAGGAATTTGAAAAGACTCCTAAAAGGAGCATAAAAAGATATTTGTATCAACAAAAACAGAACTGATATGGCAAGTGCTGAAAAACAGCTTCAATTTGACAGAAGCTATCTCGATATGGCGACCGTATGGGCGCGCAATTCATATTGCAAGAGGCGTCAGGTGGGCGCGCTCATCGTAAAGGACAGGATGATAATCTCCGACGGATATAATGGGACGCCCTCCGGCTTCGAGAACAACTGTGAGGACGAGGCGGGCCTTACCAAGCCCTATGTACTTCACGCTGAGGCGAATGCTATTACAAAAGTCTCCAAGTCGGGTAACAGCAGCGACGGAGCGACCCTCTATGTCACCGCCGCCCCCTGTATGGAATGCGCCAAACTGATAATCCAGGCGGGGATACGCAGGGTGGTCTATCACGATGAATACCGTGTTATGGACGGAGTGAACCTGCTCGTCAAGGCCGGTGTCGAGGTTGAAAAACTATAATCGTATGGCAATGGAACAGTTCAAAAAAATACTCAGGGCCGCCATACGCGTGGTTGCGTGGGCGATAGTGGTCGGCCTTCTTCTCATACTCATCAGGCGCACCGTGACCGACCGCCGTCAGGCCGTCAAGGTCGATCAGACCGCCGCCTCTTGGAACAAGCTTCTTCTCATCCTGAACAACGTGGATGAGAACTATGTGGACACAATCGACTACAATGCCGTCACGGAAGAGGCCATCGCCACCATACTCTCCAAACTCGACCCTCACTCCACCTATCTTCCTCCCGAGGATTTGAGCAAGGCCGAGGAGAACCTTATGGGCAATTTCGGAGGAATAGGCATAGAGTTCAACGTGCCCGAGGACACGGCCATAGTGGCCCGTGTAATACACGGAGGGCCGTCCGAGAGGGCGGGCCTTATGGAGGGTGACCGTGTGGTGACCGTTGACGGAAGGACCATAGCCGGAGTCTCGATGCCTCAGGACACTATGGTCAAGCTTATGCGCGGTCCCCAGGACAGCAAGGTGGTCATAGGCATACGCCGCAACGGCGAGGCCGACATCCTGCCGTTCGAGATAGTGCGCGGCACCATCCCGCAGAAGAGCGTGACGGCATACTATATGGTCAACGACACCACGGCATACATCAAGATTGAGAAATATGCCCGCACCACCTACCAGGAGTTCTGCCTTGCTATGGCTATGATGAAGCAGCAGGGCGCCACCAGGGCCATCCTCGATTTGAGGGACAATCTCGGAGGCTTTATGGAGCCGGCCATCAAGATGGCCAACGAGTTCCTTCCCGTAGGCGATCTGATTGTCTATCTCGAAGGCCGCCACCGCCGCCGTGAAGACTTCTATGCCGACGGAAGGGGAGTGTTCAAGGACGTGAAGCTTGCCATACTCATAAATGACAATTCGGCATCCGCCAGCGAGATCTTCGCAGGCGCGATGCAGGACAACGACAGGGCAACCATATATGGCCGCCGCTCCTTCGGCAAGGGCCTTGTGCAGGAGCCCATCAACTATTCCGACGGCTCAGGAATAAGGCTCACGGTAGCCCGCTATCACACGCCCACCGGGCGTATCGTGCAGAAGCCCTACAACGACGGGGACGAATACGGTCTCGACATCTACGAGCGTTATGCCCACGGTGAAATGGTTTCCGCCGACAGCATCAGGGTGGATGAATCCCTCAAGTTTACAACCCCGGGCGGACGTACCGTATATGGCGGAGGCGGCATCACACCCGATGTGTTCGTGCCCATTGACACCACCGGTGTGACCGATTTCCTGATTGCCTGCAACCGCAAGTCTGTCATAGCCAAGTTCGGCCTCAAGACAGCGGACAAATACCGCAGCGCTATGTCCTCGTTCACCACAATGAAGCAGGTGGACGCCTTCATAAGCGGTCTCAACCTCTCCGGTGAGTTCCTTGCATTCGCCGCGTCACAGGGCATACGTCCCGCGGCAGGGGAATGGGAGGAGTCTTCCGCCTACATATTGTCAATGGTCAAGGCGCTTGTAGGAAGGGCCTCTCCGCTTGACGAGGAGGCTTTCTACACTTATTGGAATTCCTATGACAATGTGTTCCGGACTGTGCTCGAGAAGGATCTCTTCTAGTCACTGTTCGAGGAAACGGTAGAGAATCTGTCCGATCTGTTTTTCGGGAGCGGACTCCGAACTGCTGAAGCGTGAGCGCTTCGCGGCATCCACCGCCAGATGGTGCAGGTTTTCGTTGGGGGTGGAGAGGCTTTCGATGACGCTGGCGGCGATGACCCGGCCCTTGCGGTTGACGACTATTTCCACTGCCACATCACCTCCGCCATACCATTTGTATGCGGGCACGCTCAGATTGCGGCCTTTCCTGCCGTCAAGCGTGTATGAAATCACGGACGGGCCCCTGTAGGCGCCTTCGGCGTCGGATTCTTCGGGAGCGTTGTTGAGGTCAACGGTCTCATTGAGCGACGCTTCGTCGCGAAGGGCGTCCCTTTTCGAAGCGTCAAGCCTCTTCTGCAGTTCGCGGGCCTCGTCATAGACCTTCTCACCGCGTCTGCCGCTGTTGTCACGGAGCCTGGAGCCCGCATCTACAGCCACGTTGCGCACGTTGTTCTGCTTGCGCGCCTCGGCTATCATACGGTCGAGCTCGTCGCTGACGCTCTGCTTGAATTCCACCTCCTTCTGTTCCTTCTCCCTCTGCTCCTGCTTTGTGAAGTCAAGCACGAAACTGGTCTCCTTGGATATCACTCCGCCTATGGAGCAGCACAGGAGCACTATGAGCAGCGTGAGATGAAAAATCAACGTGGAGTAGAGCCCCACGTTGCTTCTCTTTCCTTCTGAAGGTTGCCGCCCGTTGTCCGCCATACTACTGATCCTTCCTGGTCATTTTCCGTATGGCCTGCCAGAGCACGTTGATGGCGACCCTGTTGTGGCCCCCTTGAGGTATGATTATGTCGGCGTAGCGCTTGCTGGGGGATATGAACTGGAGGTGCATCGGCTTGACGGTCTTCTGGTATCGTTCAAGCACCTGCTCCACGTTCTTGCCGCGTTCCATTATGTCCCTGCGTATGACCCTGATGAGCCTTGAGTCATCGTCAGCGTCAACGAATACCTTTATGTCGAAAAGGTCGCGCAGCTCTTCGTTGGTGAAGATGAGTATGCCTTCCACGATTATTATCTCCGAAGGGTCCACCTTGACGGTCTCCTTCGATCTGGTGCAGGTGATGTAGGAGTATGATGGCTGCTGGATCGGCCTGCCTTCCTTGAGGTCCTTCAGCTGGCTGACCAGAAGCGGCCAGTCGATGGAGTTGGGATGGTCGAAATTGAGCTTCTGCCTCTCCTCCATCGGAAGATGCCCCTGGTCGAGGTAGTAGTTGTCCTGAGGTATGACAGTGACTTCACGGCCCATCTTTTCCTTGATGGCCCTTACGACTGTCGTCTTGCCTGAGCCGGTGCCGCCGGCGATGCCTATTACCAACATAAGCGTTCTGTTAGAATTCCGCAGTCTTGGGTGTCCTGGGGAAGGGTATCACGTCGCGTATGTTCTGCATACCTGTCACGAAGAGCAGCAGACGCTCGAATCCGAGGCCGAAACCGCTGTGAGGACAGCTTCCGTAGCGGCGCGTGTCAAGGTACCACCAGAGGTTGGTGGTGTCCATCTTGAGCTCCTCGATGCGCTTGAGGAGTTTCTCCATAGAGGATTCCCTTTCGGAGCCACCGATGATCTCGCCTATCCTGGGGAAAAGCACGTCGGTGCCGCGTACGGTCTTGCCGTCGTCGTTCTGCTTCATATAGAAGGCCTTGATGTCCTTGGGGTAGTCGGTCAGGATGACGGGTTTGCCGAAATGCTTCTCGACAAGGTAGCGTTCGTGCTCGCTCTGGAGGTCTGCGCCCCAGTAGATGGGATATTCGAACTTCTGGCCGGACTTCTCGAGTATGTCGATTCCCTCGGTGTATGTCAGTCTCACGAAATCGGTGGAAACAACGCTCTGAAGACGCTCCAGCAGGGTGGGGTCTATCATCTTGTTGAGGAAGTCGAGGTCGTCCCTGCAATTGTCAAGGGCATACTGGACGAGGTATTTGATGAATTCCTCCTCGAGGTCCATAAGGTCGGTCATATCGTAGAACGCCATTTCGGGTTCTATCATCCAGAATTCCGCAAGGTGACGGGGAGTGTTGGAGTTCTCGGCGCGGAAAGTGGGACCGAAGGTGTAGATGCTGCCCAGCGCCGTCGCTCCGAGTTCGCCTTCCAGCTGTCCGCTGACGGTCAGTGAGGTGTGGCGGCCGAAGAAATCCTCTGAATAGTCTATCGCTCCGTCCTCTGTGCGGGGCAGGTTGTCGGGATCGAGGGTGGTGACCTGGCACATTTCGCCTGCGCCTTCGCAGTCGGATGCGGTGATCAGAGGGGTGTGCAGATAGACGAAGCCCTTGTCATTGAAGAACTTGTGGATGGCGAAAGCCATAGCGTGCCTGATGCGGAGCACTGCACCGAAAGTATTGGTGCGGGGACGCAGGTGGGCGATGCTGCGCAGGAATTCCATACTGTGGCCCTTCTTCTGGAGGGGGTAGGTGCTGTCGGCGGTGCCGTATATCTCTATCTCCCTGGCGTGTATCTCCACGCTCTGTCCGCTTCCTATCGATTCGACCACGGTGCCCTTGGCGCAGATGCAGGCGCCGGTGTTGATCTGCTTGAGGAATTCTTCGTCGAAGGTGGCGGCGTCACAAACTATCTGTATGTTGTTGATGGTGGACCCGTCGTTGAGCGCTATGAAAGATACGTTCTTGTTGCCCCTGCGGGTGCGAACCCAGCCCTTGGCAACGACTTCCGTTCCGGGAGTCTGTTTGAGGAGATCTATTACCCTTTGCATTGTTTTTTGCTGTTAGCGATTCAATCTGCTAAGATACGGAAAATAGATGAATGAGCAACAATTTTGTGCCTTCATGCAGGCAGCGAAGCAGATGAAGGTGGCATAGACCATCTGAAGGCCTGTCCACCCGCGGACAGGAGTAGCGGGAGGGGCCCAAGTTGAACGAAGTGAAACTTGGGAGGGCCGAGCGCACGAAAGTGCGCGAGTCCTGAAGATGGTCTATGCCACCTTCGGCGTAGCTGACTGTCTGACTGTCTGACTGTCTGACTGCCGGCAGGAAGCCGGTATAAACGACAAAAAAAAGGTGGCCTCAATTTAAGCCACCTTCTTTTATGTAGTACAGATGAATGTTACTTGGACAGACCCTGACGGGCGGAGTA
>JAZRYW010000039.1:0-19727 GCA_045600965.1 Bacteroidales bacterium
CGAAAATTATTATAGGTTATTTTTCAGTAGATTTTTTGATGATTTGAAGGAGCAACGGGGTTCCGTTGTGACTGAAAAGCAGCGAAAAATATGCGAAAAAGAAACATAAGTATTGAAGTTAATCATTTCAAAACAGATTCTCAGTGTTTGAAATGCCGCACACCTGTCATCAGCATGGTGATGCCGAGCCGGTCCGCCTCAGTTATGGATTCCTCATCGCGTATGCTTCCGCCGGGCTGGACTATCGCCGTCACGCCGTATTGAGAAGCCAGCTCAACCGTGTCCCCGAAGGGGAGGAAGCCGTCGGAAGCGAGGGTGAGACCTTCGGTATATCCCGCCTCGCGGGCCTGTTCGAGAGCTATGCGGGCGGAACCCACACGGTTGGTCTGCCCTGCCCCGATACCTGCCGTATGTCCGTTGCAGACAACTGCTATTGCATTGGATTTCACGTGCTTGACTATCTTCCATCCGAAATCCATATCGGCCATCTGCTCTTCAGTAGGCTTCACCGAGGTCACGCACATTCCCTCTTCGAGGGTCTCCACTGCCGTGTCGAGCATCTGCGAGAGCATACCGCCCGTCACGCTGATATACTGGGGCACGGGAGCGTCGCTGCGGGTCATATCCACCTGCATCACGCGCAGGTTCTTCTTGGCGGAGAGTATCTCCAGCGCCTCGTCCGTATAGGAGGGCGCAATCACTATTTCAAGGAAGATGGGTTTCATACCGAGGGCCACTTCGGCGTCGAGAGTGCGGTTGACTGCAACGATTCCGCCGTATATGCTCACGGGGTCAGCCTTGTAGGCCGCTTCCCAAGCCCGGGCTATGGTGGTGCCGACCGCCGCCCCGCAGGGGTTCATATGCTTCAGGGCCACGCAGAAAGGTTCAGAAAAGTCGCGCAGCACTGAAAGCGCGGCGGAAGCATCCTGTATGTTGTTGTACGACAGCTCCTTGCCCTGAATCTGAACAGCAGAGGCCAGAGAATAGGGAACAGGATCGGCGGCGCTGTAGAAGGAGGCCTTCTGATGGGGGTTCTCACCATAGCGCAGGGGCTGCTTGAGATCGTACTCGAGGAACAGCTTGGGGTTCAGGGCCGCCTTCTCGCGCATATAGCCTGCAATGCAGATGTCATATTGGGCGGTATGTGTGTATGCCTTTGCAGAGAGTTTCAGGCGGGTTGTGTCGCTGGTGAAGCCGTTGGCGCGGATTTCACCGAGCACGTCGGCATAGTCGGAGGGATCGCACACTATCGTCACGTCCTTCCAGTTCTTGGCCGCGCTGCGCACCATCGAGGGGCCTCCGATGTCGATGTTCTCGATGGCATCCTCCATCGTGACGCCTTCGCGCTCTATGGTCTGACGGAAAGGATAGAGGTTGACGCAGACCAGTTCTATCGTTTCTATTCCGTTCTCCTTCAATGTCCGCATATGCTCGGGATTGTCCCTGCGGCCGAGTATGCCGCCGTGGACCTTGGGGTGAAGGGTCTTCACCCGGCCGTCGCAGATCTCGGGAAATCCGGTGACATCGCTTATCCCGGTAGTGTGTATTCCTTTTTCCTCCAGAAGCTTTCGTGTGCCTCCGGTGGCTATTATCTCCCAACCGAGGTCGACGAGTCCGCTTACGAACTCCACCAGGTTGGTCTTGTCACTTACGCTTACTAATGCCCGCATAAAAGTCTGTTTATTGTTTGTACATAAAGTTTGTGTTCTATTTTCTGCCCGAGTCTGTGTACCTCGGCAGGGTCGTCCCCGTCATAGGCGAAGGCTTCCTGGGCGATGATGCGCCCGCCGTCCAGTTCACTGTTGACGTAGTGGATGGTGATGCCGTAGACCTTCACTCCGTAGGCCACCGCATCCTCAACGGCGTGCGCGCCCTTGAAGGAGGGAAGCAGCGAGGGATGGATGTTGATGATGCGGCCTTCGAAGGCGGAAAGCAGCACGGGGCCCACTATGCGCATATATCCGGCAAGGCATATCAGGTCCACGTCGAGAGGCGAAAGGACAGCCTCAACCGCACGTTCATAATCGGCCTTGGATGCATAGTCGCGCGGATTGAACACGAAGGACGGCACGCCGAGCCTTTCGGCGCGGGAGATGACCGGAGCGAAAGGCACGTCACAGACCATCATCACCACCTCGGCGTCAATGCGGCCGTCGGCGCAGGCCGTTGCTATCGCTTCGAAATTGGTGCCGGAGCCGCTTGCGAAAACTGCCAGTCTCTTCATTCCACAACCACTCCCGGACAGTCCGTCACGCGGCCTATCACCGACGCCTTTTCGCCGTGGCTTTCAAGTATGGAGACTGCCTTCGGGGCCTCGGAAGGGTCGAGGACCAGCACCATACCTATGCCCATATTGAATATGTTGAACATTTCGCGGTGAGGGATGTTCCCCCATCTCTCAAGGGCCTTGAAGACGGGGAGTATCTCCCAGGAGCCTTCCCTTATCTCCACGCCCTGCCCCTTGTGGAGCACTCTGGGTATGTTCTCGTCAAAACCTCCGCCGGTGATGTGGGCAACGCCGTGGACATCGCAGTTGCGGATGACGTCGAGCACCTGGCGGACATATATCCTCGTGGGGGTGAGCAGCACGTCACCGAGCGTGCGGCCGCCGAATTCATCGACGGTGTCGGAATATGACAGGCCGGCATCGGCCACTGTCTTCCTTACAAGGCTGAAGCCGTTGGAATGAACGCCGGACGAAGCGATGCCGACAAGCGCGTCGCCCACGCTGACCTTGGAGCCGTCGATGATGGAGGACTTCTCCACGACACCGGTGGTGAAACCTGCAATGTCGTATTCCCCGTCGCCGTACATTCCGGGCATCTCGGCGGTCTCTCCGCCTATGAGGGCGCATCCGGCCTGACGGCAGCCTTCGGCGACTCCGGCCACGATGGCCTCCACCTTGGCCGGGACATTGTGGCCTATGGCCACGTAATCCAGGAAGAAAAGAGGTTCCGCGCCCTGCGCGAGCACGTCGTTGACGCACATCGCCACGGCGTCTATGCCTATGGTGTCGTGCCTGTCCATTGCGAAGGCTATCTTGAGCTTTGTGCCCACGCCGTCAGTGCCGCTCACCAACACGGGCTCGCGGTAACCCAGCGACGCAAGGTCGAACATTCCGCCGAATGAGCCTATCCCGCCCATCCATCCGGGGCGGCGTGTGGATTCGACGTGCTGCCCGATACGGTGTACCACTTCATATCCGGCTTCGAGGTTGACCCCCGCTTTTTCATAATGCAGTGCCATATATGTCTTAATTGTCTGATTGTTCAATGTAAAGGTCAGTGGGATATTCCCCTGTGAAGCAGGCCTGGCAGGGATCCGCGCAGCCGAAGCAGGAGGCGCAGGCGGATTCGGGGCTCAGGAAGCCGAGAGAATCGGCGCCTATGGCCTGCCGCGCCTGCTCCAGGTCGCGTTTTCCGCAGAGCAGCTGTTCGGGAGTGGAGGTGTCGACTCCGTAGAAGCAGGGATACTTCATCATAGGGCTGGCTATGCGCACGTGAACCTCAGTCGCCCCGGCCTCCCGCAGCAGACGGACTATCTTCAGGGAGGTGGTGCCGCGCACTATGGAGTCGTCCACAAGCACTATCCGCTTGCCGCGCACTATGCTGCGCACGGGGCTGAGTTTCATCTTCACTCCCAGTTCGCGCATCTCCTGAACGGGCTGGATGAAGGTCCTGCCCACATATTTGTGCTTGATGAGGCCCATCTCATAAGGGATTCCGCTCTCCTCGCTGTAACCCATAGCGGCACTGAGGCTCGACTCGGGCACACCCACAACCATATCGGCCTCGACGGGACATTCGCGGTAGAGCCTGCGCCCGCTTTCCTTGCGGTATGCGTGGACATTGCACAGGTCGATATCGCTGTCGGGACGGGCGAAATAGATATATTCCATTGCGCACATACGGTGGCGCTGGAACTTGGACCATCTCTGCGAGCGTATGCCATGCGAGTCGATACATACAACCTCGCCCGGCTCTACGTCGCGTATGAACTCCGCGCCTATGATCTCGAAGGCGCAGGACTCGCTGCTGATCACGTAGCCTTCACCCATACGTCCTATGCACAGAGGCTTGATGCCGTACTTGTCACGGCAGGCGTATATGCGGTTGCGGGTCATTATGGCGAAGGCGAATCCGCCCTCCATCATATTCAGAGCGTTGATGATGTTGTGTATGCGGTCCTCCTCGCCGTTCTTCTTCACAAGATGGGCCAGCACCTCGCTGTCGGTGGCGGTGTGGAATATCACGCCCCTGTGTTCGAGATACTCGGCTATGCGCGCGGAATTGACCACGTTGCCCTCGCCGGCGATGGCAAGGTCACCTGTGGAATGGTGGAAGAACAGAGGCTCGACATTGTCCAGCAGAGCTTTCGATGCCGTGGAATAACTGACGGAGCCCAGTCCTATGGACCCCTTCAGGGATTCTATCGTATCCGGGCAGAACACCTTGCTGACCAGGCCCATACCCCTGTGGCGGCGGCATATGCCGTCAGGTCCGAACACTGCCATCCCGGCACCCTCCTGCCCCCTGTGCTGAAGGTTGTGCAGGCCGTAATAGATTATCGTGGAGGCGTTGGGAACGCCACAAACTCCAATAAGTCCCATAATTATTTCTCCATTGCCGCTGTCAGACGTTCAAGCACTTCGCGGTAGGAGGCCACCACGTCGCTCAAATCGCGGCGGAAGCGGTCCTTGTCGAGTTTCCTGCCTGTCGATGCATCCCACAGACGGGCTGTATCGGGGCTTATCTCGTCTGAAATTATTATCTCTCCGTTATCGGAGGCACGGCCGAACTCGAGCTTGACGTCGATGAGTTCGATTCCCGCCTTGATGAACAGTTTTTCAAGTATCGTGTTGGTGCGCACGGCCATCGAATACATATGTCCGAGCTCCTCGGGGGTGACCAGGCCCAGGGCAAGGGCGTGATGGTCGTTGATCAGGGGGGACCCGAGGGAATCGTTGTTGTAGTGGAGGTCCAGCACGGGTCTGGCGGGCTTCAGCCCCTCCTCCACTCCTATCCTTTCGGCAAGGGAGCCGGCGATGCGGTTGCGCACCACCACCTCGAGCGGTATGATCTCTATCTTGCGGCACAGCTGCTCCCTCTCGCCCGTTTTCTCTATGTAATGGGTGCTCACGCCACAGGAGTTGAGATGGTCGAGCAGCAGCGCAGAGATGCTGTTGTTGAGTATGCCCTTGCCTTTGAACACCGCGCGCTTGATGCCCTTGTAAGCGAGGGTCACGTCCTTGTAGTGGAATATGACGCGGTCTGGGTTGTCGGTCGCATAGACCTGCTTTTCATTGCCGTTGTACAGCAGTTCTCTCTTATCCATCAGTTTTCCTTTCTGAAATAACTTACTGCGTTCTCGAACAGCCTCTGACTGTGGTTGCCGGGCACGTTGATGAAAACATTCTCCTCAAATCTCTCGCTGTGGCCCATCTTGCCGAGGATATGGCCGTCGGGACTCAGCACGCCCTCTATGTCATAATGCGAACCGTTGGGGTTGTCGAGATAGCGGAAAGCCACCTGCCCGTTGGCGAAAAGCTCCGCCGCGAGTGAAGGGTTCACCACAAACTTGCCCTCTCCGTGACTGACGGCTATCGAATGCACGTCGCCCGGTTTCATCCCGCGCAGCCAGGGGGAAGCCACCGAAACGGCTTCGGTACGGACAAGATGGGATATGTGGCGGTTGATGTCGTTTCTGAACAGCGTGGGGGACTGTGCGCCGAGACAGCCGAACCTGCCGTAGGGAAGCAGACCGCTCTTGACCAGCGCCTGGAAACCGTTGCAGATGCCAAGTATCAGTCCGCCCCGCTCGAGAAGGGATGTAATGGCCGCGGAGACACGTTCATTGTTGAGCACGCCCGCGATGAACTTGCCGCTTCCGTCTGGCTCGTCACCGCAGGAGAATCCGCCGCAAAGGGCAAGTATGTGGCTCTTCCCTATCCTTTCGGAAAGCTCGGATATCGATTCCTCCACATCCTCGGCGGTGAGATTGCGGAAGATGAAGGGACTCACTTCCGCGCCCGCCCTGCGGAATGCCTTGGCGGTGTCGTAGTCGCAGTTTGTGCCGGGGAAGACCGGCATACAGACCACAGGCGTCTGCACCGGCTGGCCTGCATACGTCATATTCTTCACGTCGGAGGGCTTCCTTTCAACATCAGGGACAGGTTCGTCGAATGCCGGGGCGACACGGGCGGGATATACTCTCGAGTAGCGTCCCTCCCATACCTCGAGCAGGCTTGCGCCGCTGACCTTCTCTCCGCAGACGGTGATGTCGTGGGAGGAGGTGACCCGGCCGATGAACTGCGCGGCGGGGAAATCGATTTCGGACGTTGCCTCCACCACCATCGAACCGCAGTCGAAGGCATACAGGTCACGTTCGCTCAGGCTGATATCGGCCCCGAGGGAGTTGCCGAAGCTCATCTTGGCGACAGCCTCCGCCACTCCGCCGCAGCCTATGGCCCAGGCCGAGACCACCTTTCCGCTGCCGATCAGGCCACGGACACAGTTCCAGTTGGCCTTCAGCGAGTCCACATCGGGCATACGGTTGGCAAGCGGGCGGTGTCTGATGATGTAGATGAGGTTGCCCGCCTTCTTGAATTCGGGCGATATGAGACAGCGCGCGTCGGCGGTGGTGATGCCGAAGGCAATCAGGGTCGGCGGCACGCTGATGCGCTCGAAGGTGCCGCTCATCGAGTCCTTGCCGCCGATGGCGGGCAGACCGAGGTCCAACTGCATCTTGAGCGCGCCGAGAAGGGCCGACAGAGGCTTGCCCCAGCTGTGGGGGTCGGAAGTCATCCTCTCGAAATATTCCTGGAAGGAGAATCTCATTGATGACCAGTCGGCGCCCGACGCCGCAACCTTCGTGCAGGCCTCAACCACTGCGTATGCGGCGCCGTGATAGGGGCTCCAGCGCGATATGCGGGGACTGTAGCCGAATGCCATCACACTGGCCGTGTCGGTATATCCGTCAACCGGCAGTTTCTGTGCGGAGACCTGGGTCTCTGTCATCTGGTTCTTTCCGCCATAGGGCATAAGCACCGTGGAGCGGCCTATGGTGGAGTCGAACATCTCCACAAGCCCCTTCTGGGAAGCCACGTTGGCGCTTCCCATCAGATTTGCCATACGGCCGGCGGTATCTTCACCCTCGGGAACGGAGACGAACGGGTCGCAGTCCTCGACAGCCTGTATGCAGGCTTCGGCATAGTGACGCGCTCCGGCGCTGTCGATGAAGTTTCTGGCCAGGTCGCAGACCTTCACCCCGCCGTCGAACATCCTCATACGGCCGGTGTCGGTCACGTCAGCAACGTGGTTCACTTCTATATTGTCCAGCGAGCAGAGCCTTTCGAAGGCCTCGCGGTCGGCGGCGGAGACGACCACCGCCATCCTTTCCTGCGACTCGCTTATGGCAAGCTCGGTGCTGTTCAGACCGGAATATTTCACAGGCACGCGGTCGAGACGTATGTCGAGGCCGTCGGCAAGTTCGCCTATGGCCACGCTGACTCCTCCGGCGCCGAAGTCGTTGGATTTCTTTATCATACGGGTGGCCTCGGGACGGCGGAAAAGGCGCTGTATCTTGCGTTCCTCCGGTGCGTTGCCCTTCTGGACCTCGCTGCCGCAGGTCTCGAGCGAACCTTCGGTGTGGCCTTTCGACGAGCCTGTCGCGCCGCCTATGCCGTCACGGCCGGTACGTCCGCCGAGAAGAAGTATCACGTCGCCCGCAACGGGGCTCTCGCGCCTTACGCCGGATGCCTTCACAGCCCCGACGACAGCTCCCACCTCGAGCCTCTTGGCGGTATAGCCCTCATCGTATATCTCACGGACGTGGGTGGTGGCAAGGCCTATCTGGTTGCCGTAGGAGGAATAGCCTGCCGCGGCCTTGCGGCTTATTGTCTTCTGTGGCAGTTTGCCGGGTATGGTGTCAGCCACGCTGCGCAGTATGTCTCCCGCGCCGGTCACGCGCATTGCCTGATAGACATAGGCACGGCCGGACAGAGGGTCGCGTATGGCGCCGCCGAGACAGGTTGCAGCCCCTCCGAAGGGTTCTATCTCGGTGGGATGGTTGTGAGTCTCGTTCTTGAACTGGAGCAGCCATTTCTCGCTGCGTCCGTCAACGTCCACGTCGATGAATATGCTGCACGCGTTGTTCTCCTCGCTCTGCTCGAGGTCGTCGAGCTTGCCGATGGAGCGCAGATGGCGCGCGCCTATGGTGGCCAGTTCCATCAGGCAGAGGTCTTTCCCCTCCCTGCCCAGGGAGGCGCGTATGTCGTGGAAACGCCCGAGGGTGCTTTCGATGTCCTCGCGGATGAAGGAGTCGTCTATGCGTATTGACGTGAGGTTGGTTGTAAAGGTGGTATGGCGGCAGTGGTCGCTCCAGTAGGTATCCAGAATTCGGAGTTCCGTCTCCGTGGGATCGCGTCTGATGGAGGTGAAATAGCGCACCACCTCCATCAGGTCGTCCGCATTCATCGCCAGAGAGTGCGACCTGCAGAAGTCCGCGCAGGCCTCGCGGTCCATCGAAGTGAAGCCGCTCAGGTCCTCCATCCGGCGTACGGCGGCCTTTTCCGTCTGAGGCACGGTTTCCATCGACTTCCTGCGGCATTCCACAGGATTGATGAAATAGCGGCTGATCTTGTCAAGGTCGGAATCGGAGACTCCGGCATCGAAGACGAGCAGCCTCGCGCTGCGTATCTCAACTTCAGCCGAAGGGTCTATCAGGTGAACGCAGTCCACAGCGGATGCGGCCCTCTGGTCGAACTGGCCGGGAAGATATTCCACGGCTATGCATTTAACTCCGTCAAGGGGGAATTCATCGGTGACGGTGTCGGTCACCACCTCTCCGAACACGCCGTAGCGGCAGCGGTCCAGAAGAGCGTCCGTGAAGCCGGTAAGGTCATAGACGTTCAGCAGCCTGAGCGAGGTCAGCTTCAGGGAGAGGCTTTCGTTGAATTCCGCCAGAAGGTTCGCGGCTTCCACGCGGAAGCCTTCCTTCTTCTCGACGAACAGTCTGTTATATGTCATATCAGTATAATTAAAACGCAAACCCACCCGTCTCTGGGTGGGAAAGCTTATATGGTGGTATTCAATACTTTATCGCTCTGTCGGCGACGGAAATCCTCAAGCGCCTGCGTCAGGTGCGGGTCCCCGAGGGCGAGGATCGACACCGCGTAGAGGGCTGCATTGCGGGCTCCGTCTATCGCCATAGTGGCGACAGGAATGCCGGAGGGCATCTGGACTATGGACAGGAGAGAGTCCAGCCCGCCGAGGGCCTTGGACTTCACGGGCACACCTATCACGGGGAGGGTGGTCAGGGCGGCTATGACTCCGGGCAGGTGGGCGGCCCCTCCCGCTCCGGCTATTATTATGTCGAACCCGTTGTCGCGGGCCTGACGGACATAGTCTGCCAGAGGCCCGGGATTGCGGTGCGCGCTGAGCACTTTCTTTTCGTATCCGATGCCGAACTCCCCGAGCGTCTCCCAGGCGGGAGCCATCACGTCGCGGTCCGACGCGCTTCCCATTATGATTGCGACTTTCATTCGAAGAAGAGTTTGGAGAGGGTCATAGGGTCGACATAGGCGCCGTCCTTGTAAACTCGCATATTGCCGGAGGCTATCTCGTCGATGAGCATCACGTTGCCCTGCGCGTCATAGCCGAACTCGAACTTTATGTCATAGAGCACAAGACCGCGGGCCTTCAGGTCGTCGGCCACGATGCGGGTGATGCGGCGGGTCATCGTGCGGATGTCGTCATACTGCCTGTGGGTCATCACGCCGAGCGCCACAAGAGCATCCTCGTTGACCAGGGGATCGCCCTTTGCGTCGTTCTTGAAGGTGGTCTCCACATATTCGGGGAGGTCGGAGCCTTCCCCGATGTATTCGCCGTAGCGGCGGATGAAACTGCCGACAGCCTTGTAGCGGCAGATGACTTCCAGACCGTGTCCGAAGACCTTGGCGGGAAGAACGTCCATAGTGGTGTCGGCGGTGTTGGCGCTGATGTAGTGGGTACGGATGCCGGCGGCGTTGATCTTCTCGAAGAAATGGACGGACATACGGAGATTGACATCCCCCACTCCGTCTATCTTCAGACCTACAGAGTTCTCGCCCGGGTCGAACACTCCGTCCTTGCCCGTGCAGTCATCCTTGAATACGAGCCTGTAGTTGCCGTTGTCAAGCGCGTAGACATCCTTTGTCTTGCCTGTGTAAACTTTTTTCATCGTTCAGATTTGTAAAAACAAAGCGCAAATGTACCATCACCGATCCAATTGGTCAAATAATCCGGCGAGATTATTTATCAACATCCGATTGTTGATTTCTTTTCGTGCGGTTGCGTACGCGTATGGCAAATTCAAACTACCTTTGCCTGGAAAGTATGAAAGGCTCCCTCCTACTCAAAGGCGGTGTCACAATACGCCGCGGAAAGGCCTCACACGAGGACGTGCTCATCGTTGACGGCCGGATTGCCTCCATCGCCCCTTCGATTGCCGTTCAGGACGGCTGGAAGGTCATCGACTGCGGAGGATGCCTGATCACTTCCGGTTTCGCCGACCTCCACGTCCATTTCCGCGAGCCGGGCTTCACGGAGAAGGAGACCATACGCACCGGCTCGCTGGCAGCCGCTCACGGAGGCTACACCACCGTCTGCGCGATGCCCAATCTCAATCCGGTTCCCGACACCCCATCCAACATAGCCCTGGAGCAGGACATCATAGACCGCGACGCCGTGGTGGAAGTCCTTCCCTACGCGGCCATAACGCTCTCCCGCAAGGGCGCCGAACTTGTGGATATGGCGGCTGTGAAGGGCCTGTGCCCCGCCTTCTCCGACGACGGAAGCGGCGTACAGAGCGCGGGGATGATGCTGGACGCAATGAAGCTTGCCGCTTCGCAGGGATGCATAATAGCCGCCCACTGTGAGGACAACACCCTCGGCGACGGGCCCGAAAGCGAGTGGAGCCAGATAGCGCGGGACCTGGAGTTCGCCGCCCTCACCGGCTGCCGCTACCACGTCTGCCATATATCCTCGGCAAAGAGCGTGTCCCTCATACGGGATGCCAGGGCCCGCGGGGTGAGAGTCACCTGCGAGACCGCGCCCCACTACCTGACCCTCTGCGAGGATGACGTGAAGGATGACGGGAGGTTCAGGATGAACCCTCCCCTGCGCACGGCGGCAGACCGCGAAGCCCTCATAGAAGGTCTTGCCGACGGCACTATAGACGCCGTTGCCACTGACCACGCCCCTCACACCGCACAGGAGAAGGCCCGCGGCTTCAAGGGAAGCGTGATGGGCATTGTCGGCCTCGAAACCGCATTCCCCGTGCTGTACACCCGCCTTGTGAAGACGGGCAGGATCACTCTTGAACGGCTCGTCGAGGCTCTTACCGACGCTCCGCGCAGGGCCTTCGGCCTGGAAGGAGCCCTGGAGGAAGGGTGCCGGGCCGACATCACGGTGACCGACCTCGATGCGGAATATGAAATAGACAGCAAAGGATTCCTGTCCAAGGGACGCTCCACGCCTTTCGAGGGATGGAGGGTCAGCGGCCGCACGGTGGCCACTTTCAAGGACGGGAATGCAGCATATATCTACGACGGATGGAAAAACGCAGATTCAGAATAGAAAGCAACCTTCAGGTGGCCGACAGGACCTGGAGAATCCTCCTCGCGGCCCTGGAACCGGGCTATGAGTTCAGCGGCGAATTCGTCGACGTGGCCATTGACGGATTCTACCTCCGGAGGCCCCTGTCAGTGTGCGACTATGCGCCGGGGCGCATAACCCTGCTCTACCGCACGGTCGGCGCGGGGACCGAAGCCCTCGCGGCGATGCAGCCTGGCGGAGAGCTCGAACTGCTCACAGGCCTCGGCCGCGGTTTCGACGCTTCGCGCTGCGTCAGGAGCGCGCTTCTCGCGGGAGGCGGACTCGGTGCGGCGCCCCTTCTTCCCCTTGCCGGGGAACTCAAGGCGCAGGGAAAGGAGGTGACGGTGGTCCTCGGCTTCAACAAGGCCTCGGAAACGGTGCTCAAGGAGGAGTTCACCAAGGTGTGCGACCGTCTCGAGATAGCCACTCTCGACGGCTCCGAAGGCACCAGGGGCTTCGTCACGGATGCGATAAAGGCCATCGGGGGCGATTATGACTATTTCTACGCCTGCGGCCCGACGGTGATGATGAAAGCCGTCTGCGAACTGATTCCTCTTCAGGGGGAAGTCTCCCTGGAGGAGCGTATGGGCTGCGGCTCGGGCTTCTGCTACGGATGCAGCATCAACACGGTTTCCGGCGCAAGGCGCGTATGCGCCGACGGGCCGGTGTTCAGGAAGGAGGAACTGCTATGGTAAGGAACATTTCAGTGGATCTCTGCGGGGTGAAGCTCTCGAACCCCGTCATACCGGCAAGCGGCACCTTCGGTTTCGGGCTCGAGATGAAGGGCAGTTTCGACCTCAACATCCTTGGAGGCATATCCCTCAAGGGCACGACGGCCGGCGCGCGTTTCGGCAACCCCACACCGAGGATAGCGGAGTGCCCCTCCGGAATGCTCAACGCCGTAGGGCTTCAGAATCCTGGGATAGACCGTGTGACAGGTGAAATCATTCCCGCTCTGCGCAAGGTCTACGGCGGCGCGGTGATTGCCAACGTCAGCGGCTTCTCCGTCGACGAATACGTGGAATGCGCCCGGAAAGCGGCCCTATGCGACGGAGTGGACATTGTGGAGGTCAACATATCCTGCCCCAACGTCCACGGAGGAGGGCTGGCATTCGGCACCTCCGCAGTCTGCGCGGCGCAGGTCACCTCCGCAGTGCGCGAGGTCTGCGGCAAGCCTCTTTTCATAAAGCTCAGCCCCAACGTCACCGACATAGTCGAAATCGCGAGGGCCTGCGAGGATGCGGGGGCCGACGGGCTCACGCTCATCAACACCCTGCTCGGTATGCGCATAGACATCAACCGCCGCAGGCCGGTTCTGGCCAACACCACCGGCGGCTTCTCCGGCAGGGCCGTGTTCCCCGTCGCGTTGAGGATGGTATGGCAGGTCGCCCACGCCTGCTCGGTCCCCGTGATGGGCTGCGGAGGGATAGCCACCGCAGAGGACGTGATAGAGATGATGATGGCCGGAGCCACAGCCGTCCAGGTCGGAGCGGAGAACCTCCGCAACCCTATGGCCTGCCCCGAAATCATAGAGGGCCTTCCCGCAGTTATGGACAGGCTCGGAATCGAAGATATAAACAGCATTATTGGAACAGTATGAAAAAGGACGTCATCATAGCCTGCGACTTCTCGAGCCGTCAGGCCACCCTGGACTTCCTCGACAGGTTCGAGGGAAGCCGCAAGCCTTTCGTGAAGATAGGTATGGAGCTCTTCTATGCCGAGGGGCCGGAAATCGTGCGCGAGATAAAGCGCCGCGGACACCCCATCTTCCTCGACCTCAAGCTGCACGACATTCCCAACACGGTGCGCAAGGCTATGAAGGTGCTTTCCTCCCTCGACGTCGATATGACCAACGTCCACGCAGCCGGCACAATAGAGATGATGCAGGCCGCGCTTGAAGGCCTGACAGGAGCCGACGGCACACGCCCCCTGCTGATAGCCGTCACCCAGCTGACCTCCACCTCCGAGGAGCGTATGCGCAGCGAACTGCTCATCGGAGCCACCATAGGTGAAACCATAGCGGCCTATGCCGACAACGCCCGCAAGGCGGGGCTCGACGGTGTGGTATGCTCTCCGCTCGAGGCGTCCATAGTCAAGGGTCGTTGCGGCGAAGGCTTCCTTGCAGTCACTCCCGGCATACGCTTCGCCGATGCCGCGGCTGACGACCAGGTGCGCATCACCACCCCGGCGCGGGCACGCGCCATAGGGTCCGACTTCATTGTCGTGGGACGCCCCATCACCGCTGCAGACGACCCTGTTGCGGCATACAGGCGCTGCCTTTCAGAATTTGCAGGAGAATAGACATCTTGATATGGAAAAAAGAATAGCAAAGGAGCTCCTCTCGATAGGAGCAGTATTCCTCAGACCTGAGGAACCGTTCACCTGGGCCAGCGGCATAAAGAGCCCCATATACTGCGACAACCGTCTCACGCTTTCCGCACCCGGAGTGCGCGACAGGATAGAGGAAGGCCTCGCGACTCTCGTCCGCGAGCATTTCCCCCAGTGCGAGATGCTGATGGGCACCTCTACGGCCGGCATAGCCCACGCCGCCCTGACAGCGGCCATCCTCAATCTCCCTATGGGATATGTGCGCGGTGAGGCGAAGACCCACGGACGCACCAACCGCATAGAGGGAAAGATGGACAGGGGCGCGAAGGTGGTGGTCATCGAGGATCTCATCTCCACCGGAGGAAGCGCAATCGACGTTGTGGAAGCTCTCCGCGAGGAGGGAGCCGAAGTGCTCGGAATAGTGAGCATCTTCACCTACGGTATGAAACGCGGACTTGAGCGCATTGCCGCCGCAGGCACCGTCAACTACTCGCTGAGCAACCTCGATGCCCTCGTGGAAGCGGCAGTGGAGGAAAAATACATCGCCCCCCAGTGGAAGGACCGCATCCTCGCCTTCCGCGACAATCCTCAGGATGAAAGTTGGATATGTTCAAAATAACGATATGAAACACCTTATTGACCCTATGGATCTCACCAAGTGTGAGATAGACGAAATCGTGACCCTGGCCGAGGATATCATCGCCCACCGCGAAAGATATCAGGGATGTATGTCCCACAAGAAACTCGCCACCCTCTTCTACGAGCCCAGCACCCGCACGCGTCTGAGCTTCACCTCCGCAATGATGGAACTCGGCGGCAACGTGCTCGGATTCTCCGATGCACGCAGTTCGTCGGTCAGCAAGGGCGAAACCGTCCAGGACACCGTCCGCGTGGTGGGATGTTTCGCCGACGTGATTGCAATGCGCCACTCCATAGAGGGCGCACAGCTCTATGCAAGCGAAGTTTCGCGTGTTCCCATCATCAATGCAGGTGACGGCAGTCACAGTCACCCCACCCAGACTCTGACCGACCTTCTGACCATCAGGCGCGAACTCGGACACATCGACAACATCACCATCGGATTCTGCGGCGACCTGCGTTTCGGCCGCACCGTCCATTCCCTCATCAAGGCGCTTTCACGCTACGAGGGCATAAAGGTCATACTGATTGCCCCGGACGAACTGAAGCTCCCCGACTACATCAAGCGCGACGTCTGCGACCGCGTCGGCATCAGCTACCGCGAAGTGCAGACTATGGAGGATGTCCTCCCCGAACTCGACGTGCTCTATATGACCCGGGTGCAGAAGGAAAGGTTCCTCGACGAAGACGAATTCGACAGGGTCAAGGACAGTTTCGTGCTTGACGCGCAGAAGATGTCGCTCGCCAAGAAGAAGATGGCCGTGCTGCACCCCCTGCCCCGCGTGAACGAGATTCTCACCGAAGTTGACGATGACCCCCGTGCCGCCTACTTCCGTCAGGTGGAGAACGGCAAGTTCGTCCGTATGGCCCTTATAACCAAGTTGCTCGAATGGAAGGACGATCCCGCACACCAGATGCCGGAGCACGACCAGCCCATAGTCGATCCCACTCTTCACTGCAACAACGTGAAATGCATCTGCAATAACGAGAAGGCGCCCCACCAGTTCCGCCGCAATGAGGACGGCGAACTGCGCTGCCGGTACTGCGACACTAAAATCCGGTAAAGCCGGTAAGTGTCTCCATCTTGCCGATGTCGGTCATCTTCAGGCCGGGGACCTGTACGCCGCGGATGACGCTGCGGGAGGCGGCCTGGAGATAGAAATCGACAATTGAGAATCTGTCGGGCCAGCCCTTCATAAGTTCGAAAGCCTTCGGCGAAATGATGTGGACGCCGTCAAAAGCCAGCCGGTGGCAACGGCTCGTATCGAGGTTCGGAAAAGAAGTCCGGACCTCTTTCGTTTCAATGTTGGTCCAGCCGACGAGGCGCTCGGTGTCGTCAAAAAGGAAATAGCGTTTCGTGGGGCGGTCGCTGACCAGCAGGCGGGCGATGTCCTCGTTCACCGGATTGGACTCGTAGAATCGCTTCAGATCGAGGTTGTGGAAGATGTCCACATTGTGGATGAGTATCCCCTCGCCGCTCCCGTCGTCCAGGAGAGGACGGGCGAAACGGATTCCGCCGCCGGTGTCGCGCAGCAGGTCGGTCTCATCCGAGACGGCGATATCCATACCGAAGTTGCCGTTGGCCTCCAAAAAGTCCTTTATCTGCTCCGCGAAATGATGGACGTTGACCACTATGCGGGTGGCTCCCGCGGCCTTGAGGGAGAGTATGCGGTGCTCGAGCATCGGCTTTCCGGCCACCTCCACCAGAGCCTTGGGGCGGGTGTCGGTCAGGGGGCGCAGACGGGTTCCGAGCCCTGCGGCGAAGATCATCGCTTTCATAGGCCGTCAGAGTTCGCGTTCCAGAGAGAGTTCACGGTGAATGAGTTTCACGCGGACATCATATTTCCTTGAAAGATATGCGGCCAGATGTTCGGCGCAATATACCGAGCGGTGCTGGCCGCCGGTGCAGCCGAAGCAGAACATCAGATGGGTGAACTTGCGTTCGATATATCTTCTGACGTGCACGTCGGCAAGCGAATAGACGTTGTCGAGGAATCGGAACACGCCTCCTTCGTCCTCGATGAACTTTATCACTTCGGGGTCGGTGCCGTTGAAATGGCGGTAGTGCTCATACTTGCCGGGGTTCTCCAGCGCGCGGCAGTCGAACACGTAGCCGCCTCCGTTGCCGGTGTCATCGCTGGGGACGCCCTTCTTGTAGGCGAAGGAAAACACCCTTATCTGAAGTTTCTCCTCCGTGAGAGGGTCGCTGAACTGGCGCATCGAGGTCAGTTCCCCGAGCAGTTCCGTCAGGTAGGGATATTCGGGGAAGGGCTCGCGGAGAAGCCTGCGAAGATTGTCCACCGCATAAGGCACGCTCTGCATAAAATGGGGTTTCTTCTCGAAATAGCCCCTGAATCCGTAGGCGCCGAGCACCTGCAGGGTGCGGAATAGCACGAAATGGCGGAGACGGCCCATAAAGAAGTCGCGGTCTATGGAGGTGTACTCGCGCAGCGCGTCGAGATATGAATCTATCAGCCTGCCGCGCAGTTCCTCGGAATAGTTGGCCTTGGCCTGCCATACGAAGGATGCCACATCGTAGTAGATGGGGCCCTTCCTTCCGCCCTGGAAATCTATGAAATAAGGCTTGCCGTTGGAAATCATCACATTGCGCGACTGGAAATCGCGGTAGAGGAAATTGTCCGAACGGCAGTTCATCAGAATGTCCGACATCGTCTGGAAATCGTCGTCCAGTTTGATCTCGCTGAATTCGAGGCCGGTCGCCTTCAGGAAGCAGTATTTGAAATAGTTCAGGTCGAACGATATCATCCTGCGGTCGAAGGCCGGCTGGGGGTAGCAGACAGAGAAATCGAGGCCCTTTGCGCCCCTGTACTGGAAGGATGGCAGGAGGGATATCGCGCTGCAGAGAAGTTCCGTTTCCCGCTCGCTGTAGGAGCCGCTCTCACGGCCGCGGGTCACTTCATTGAAGAGCGTGGCGTCGCCAAGGTCCTCCTGAAGGTAGAACATATAGTCGTCCGAATGGCAGAAGGCCTTCGGCACGGGCAGACCCTGCTTGAAGAAATGCTGCGCGATGGCCCAGAAGGCGAGATTCTCGTCACGGCAGGTGCCCTTCGCTCCTATGATGGAATGATTTTCATTGCGCAGGCGGAAGTAGCGGCGGTTGCTGCCGGAGGAAGGAAGCTCCTCCACGGAAAGCGGCGCCTCACCCGTATACTGTTCGAAAAGGTCTGTCAGTTCTTTCATACGACACAAAGTTATGAAAAAATCTCTACCTTTGTGACAACACGGACAACACTGGATATGGAACTCATTGCAAGCTTTCAGGTGGACCACACCGATCTGCGTCCCGGAATATACGTTTCACGCAGGGATGACGTCAACGGCACTCCCGTCACCACATACGACATCCGTATGACCGCGCCCAACCGCGAGCCGGCCCTCGCGCCTTCGGCAATCCACACCATCGAACATCTGGTGGCCACCTGGCTGAGGAACAATCCCCTGTGGAAGGACCGCATCATCTACTGGGGCCCTATGGGCTGCCTGACCGGCAACTATCTCATACTTCAGGGATACTGGGAGAGCGAGGCCGTGCGCGAACTTATGATAGGGGCATTCTCGTTCGTGGCTTCGTTCGAAGGCGAAATTCCCGGCACCACACCCGACGCCTGCGGCAACTGCCGTCTCCACGACCTTGCAATGGCCCGTTGGGAGGCCAGCCGCTATGTCCGCCGTCTCAAGGACGAATTCTGCTGCGAATATCCTCAGAAAAGGTGAAGCCTGTAACATTAGCTTCTGAAGTCACAAGTAACATATTGGCTCAAAAAGAGAAACAATATAGTTGGGTTAATTTATTTAGAGATTTTAGATCGAATCAGGGCAAATATCTCAGCCTTGCGGCCAATGGAGAGAGCGTAATTCTTACTTCCCGAGCCGGGAGTTTTAAGATTGTGCCTGTCTCTGATGATGACAGTCTTATCAGCAAGAAAGAATTCTTCGCCCGTGTTGATCAGGCAAGAAAAGATATTGCAGACGGTAAAGGGATTGTGGCTAACGGAAAGGAGGCACTTGCCTCATTGTTGGAAAGTATTTAGATGTACAACCTTACTTTTGCACCGCAAGCGCTGGAAGATCTTGCAAAGTTGAAGAAGTCAGAGCCTGCCGCATTCAAGAAGGCAGGCAAGTTGCTCAGCGAACTTCAAGATCATCCGAAAACCGGCACCGGTAAACCGGAAGCATTAGGCGGTATTGTCATCATATGGTCATTACGATGACAAGTGATGCTTTATCATTCATTTGTACATATGAATGACAGTAAGGTGCCCACAAATACAACTCGCTGTTCTATAGAATGTTACGACAGAGTGTCGATATGGGCTAAAGATGTAAAAATAAGCATAACGTGATTAAATATTGGGAACGTTATATCGAAAATAGCCTCTGTCCTTATGTATCATCATCGTCGAAAAATGCGGACTTCAGGGCCAAATGTGGTGTAAAAACATATGATTTGGCCCCAAAGTCTGCATTTTTCCGAAACTATTCCTTCTCCAACTTGGACATAAGCACACAGGGTCCGAGGATGCATTTGATGTTCACACGTCCCGAACGCGCTGCGCATTGCTAGGCCGCTCCTCGGGCTTTGGTAACGGAGCGCATACGGCTGCCTCAGTCTCATCTATCACACGCGCGCGTTTTTTCCACACATCAAATGATGCCGTTTTTTCTGTTCTGCTCGAAGTAATTCAAGGCAATTTTTCCTTTTACGCGATCAAACTCTGATGCCTGGAATTCATTTCGGCTGATTTCAAGAAGAGCCATCATCGTAAGAGGATTTGATACAATTCGCAGCATCTTACCATTGGATTCAGAAGGAACTTGCCCGTCTTCATAGCTCTTAAGCTGATTGATGCCGAAACCTAGCATACGGGACAACTGCGTGCGGTTAAGACCATAATTTTCCCGGAGAGCCTTTATTTCTTGTGCTGAAGGAATACCGTGCTTCTTTCTGTACTGGTCGTAAAGTTCACCTGTCCATAGATTGTCCTGCTCAGTTGTCGTAAACTGTTCACCGGTGTCTTCGCACTGATAGTAGCGGACATTCACAGTATATTTCTCTCCGCGGAATGTCTTTTCCTCGACATCGCGAATTTCGAACACCTTGCCTCC
>JAZRYW010000040.1:0-4402 GCA_045600965.1 Bacteroidales bacterium
ATATGAATGCTCTTGAGATGAGGAACAGACTGGATGCGGATTTCAGCGGCTGGTATGATTTGTTGTCATTCTATTATGCCGAAACGATAGCTCAGTTCACTCAGGCAGAGGAAATCAATACCCTGCGTTACAGTTATGCGACGGACTCTCCGGATATGGTTTTGCATGATGGTTAAACGGTACAATTTTCCAAAAATTATCGGAATACTCTATAAATGCCGATTTATCGGATTTTAACTATCTTTGCAGAGGCGAAATATCGTATGAGAAAATAGCATAGCCCGTTAACGGTTGCGCACTGGAAAGACATCAGTCCAGAATCATTATTGAAGCGATATCGTCCAGAGATATTCGCGCTTCTTCTTTAAGGATGAGAAGCCTGTTGGGGAGATCCACGTTTCTTACGCTTCCTTCCGTCTTTACATATTCTCCGCCTTTCTTCCGGGTATCCTTCCTGAACCAGGTGATACACACGGCGGGATGCTCATTGAGCCGTTCCACAATCAAGGACAGCGTTTCATTGAGCGCGAGCATCTGCTCTTCGTCCAAATCGGCCTTGGCATCAGTCAGGCGGGCTGTCTCGCTGACCATCGCATCGTAACCGGTGAGAGCGGCAAAGGGAGCGAATTGGGCAGCACGGTCGGATTCCGACATCCTCGGATGCGATTTCGGATTCCAGCGTGGAATGTTTATGATGTCGTCGTACATGCTCATGCCTTGTGCCCTCCTACCTGCCGGTTCCTGTCCTTGGCCGTCGCCCCCTCCTCGAAATTCATACCCTTGAGTATTGCGTTCTTGCCGTATTTGTTCTTTATAGCCAGTATGGCCTCCTGACGTCGGCGCTCACGTTCATCGGAGAGCTGATGGTCGTCGAACAGGTCAAGCTGGATATTCGCCTTGGTTTCGTCGACGGTGTTTTCCGCCACCACGTTCATTCTTCGCACCAGCAGATTCCTGTCCACAACCCTGTCGAAGAGCTGCATCACGGCATCGGTTATCAGGTCTGTGGATGAAGTCTGGCGTGACAGCCGTATTGAGCCGTGCGAGGGTTTGGGAACTTCACGGCCGTACCAGTCCTTTTCCACGGGACCGGTGTAGGCATTACGTCTGTGTTCGTCAGTCAGATTCTCAATGTCGTAGCCTATCATCAGCGTCATCCTGTCGGTGACAAGGTGCTTTGCCACCAAGTCCAGCACCAGATTATCGGTCATCTCACGCACGACCAGCTTTGCTTTGTCGAATGTATATGCCGATGAAAGCACCTGACCTGTGCTGAGACTGTTCACAGAAGGCTTGTAGGCCTTTATTTGCGCGATTGTACAGGGCTCCCATCCCCAGGCGTGGTCGATGAGAAGTTCCGCATTCACGCCAAAGAGTTTATACAGCCGCGCCTCGCAAACTACAGAGCAGCGGGCAACGTCTCCGAGCGTGTACATATAATTTGCCTCCAGTCTGGCAGCCAGTCCGTGACCGATTCTCCAGAAATCCGTCAGGGGACGATGTTCCCAGTATTTCCGACGGAAGGTCATCTCGTCGAGCTCCGCTATGCGAACGCCGTCCTTGTCGGCCGGGCTGTGCTTCGCCTCTACGTCCATTGCCACCTTGGCAAGGAACATATTCGTGCCGATGCCGGCAGTGGCGGTAATTCCCGTCGTAGAGAGAACGTCACGCACCATCCTCATCGCAAGGTCCCGGGCGGAGCATTTATAGGTTCCGAGGTATGCGGTCGCATCAATGAAAACCTCGTCACAACTGTACACGTGAATATCCTCCGGGGCTATGTATTTTAGATAGACGCCATACACCTTGGTACTCACCTCCATATAGCGGTGCATACGCGGAGGGGCCGCAATGTATTCCAAGGCAAGGGACGGATTCCGCTGCACGGCATTGTTGTCCGAGGAACCGCCGACCAACCGCCAACCCGGAGCCTGCCTGCGACGCTGCTCGTTGATGGCCCTCACTTTCTGCACGACTTCAAAGAGACGTGCCCTGCCGGGTATGCCGTAGGACTTGAGTGACGGGGAAACGGCCAGACAGATGGTCTTCTCTGTCCGGGACACATCAGCCACGACAAGGTTGGTGATCAGAGGGTCCAATCCTCTGTCCACACACTCGACCGAAGCATAGAAAGACTTCAGATCAATGGCTATGTATTGTTTACCATTGTTATCCATACCAAGGACAATTGGTTTTGAACCATATCCATATTCGTTTTTCTAATCACTGGGGACCAATAGTGTGGCCGTCGCACTTCAGAGGCACGGATTCCCGCAAATGTTCGGACAGATCCTCTTCTGTAATCCTGTAAATCTTGGGCGTAAGGCAGAACACCCTCGAAGCAGAGGGCATTGAAGCGTTCAAAGGTCTTCTGAATGAAAGGCTCCGTCGCTATCATAGGGAAAGGAATGATTTGCGTTCTTCTTCAGGGAACTTTTCGATGGCATACCGCAGCATCGTCCGTGGCATCCGCCGGACATTGGTTTCAAGCCAATTCCGAAGCCTGTCAGCATCCCGTTTGCCTGCATCTCTGAGCAGCCAGCCGACCGCTTTCTGCAACAGGTCGTGGATGGGCTGCGGCTTTTCAAGGAAGATTTCCGCAATGGCATAGGTGTCATCAAGTTTCCCTTTACGAATAAACTGCATTGTGGAAACCATACCTATCCGCTGCTCCCAGATGGTCTTTCCATCTCTGGCCAGGTCATAAAGCAGACTTCTGTCCTTGTCGAGACACCATCGTCCCAGAATCTCATAACAGCTTAGGTCCACAAGGTCCCAATTGTTGATATACTCTGTATGGCTGAGGTAGAAATCAACACATTGCTTTTGTAGCGCTTTATCCTTCTTTGCGTGAGAGAATATCTGCACCAGGCAGAGAAGCGCAGCCAGCCTGACCTCGTGATATTCGCTGCGGATGCATTCTTCAAGATCTTCGAAGCCTGTCTCCTTCCAGCACTCCTTCACGACGGACCTTGTGATGGGAACCTTGATACCGAGAAACTTGTCTCCCTCTCCATACTGGCCCGGCCCGGTTTTGAAAAAGCGGGACAGACCGGCAACCTGAGACGGGTCTGCGTGGGAGAGTATTTCTGGAAGAAGTCGATTCATATTTCAAGCCATTCAACTTCCCCGCCCCACAGGGACAGGAACTTCAGAAACATTTCGCGTGTCAGCACAACGCTGGCGGTATTGTCGCAGGGGTGGAAGCTGACCTTCTCGGCGGTCAGAAGCTCCTTGTCGAGGAAGTATTTCACCCTGTGGCCGTTCTCGAAGAGTTCCTTCGGATCCGCTGTATCTGCGATATCGATGTCATTGATAAGCCCGAAGGCACAGACGCTGCCCGGAGCTACTCCAAGGCATCTGTTCATCCTCTCAGGCGAGGCAAACGACAGTTTTCCCTGATGAAGCATATGCTCCAGAGCGTGGATGTCGAGATTTTTGTGACATTCGTAGCTGATAAGGTAATGCCTGTTCCCTTTATGATTACGCATAAAGAGGTTCTTGCAATGGGTAGCCTCAATATTCTTCCAATAGGCAAGGCAATCCTCTATGGTGAAGATTGCCGGATGATAATGCACCTGATAGCTTATTCCGTGGTCATCCAGCCACGCAAGCGTTTTCTGTATCTTTTCTGACGGCATAGGTTGTTCTGTCTGCTGCTATGCAAAGATACATAAATTCTGCCCTCGCAATGTCTGAGCTGTCTAGCGTACAAGTGCCGGCGATCAGCAAGCATATTCATCCTGACCGATCAAGGGAAGACCGCGGTATGGTCAGCGAGTTTTCGCCGTATGAGTTCAACTCTCTGTTTATTTTTAACAGTGCATTATATTTGTGGGCACCTTACTGTCAGTCATATGGACAGATAATTCATATTCGGTTCGCGGAGGTTTTTCAATTACTTTTCATTCTGAGAAGTTATTTGTTTTGCGGCGCGATACAGCATAAGAGATTCGGAAATATCAGTTGCCTTTCTTCCTTTCATAGTAAAGCATCAGCAAAGAACACTAAAAAAGACATTTACAGGACCTTCTTTACACCAGGAATCAGGCGGAGCAGCCGGGTGAGCAAGAAAGACAACAAGCACGTAAGTGTACCGAGGAAAATGAATTTCCCCACATTGCCCATCCACACTTTGTCAAACGCAAACTGCAAGCCCAGGAGTATGATAAGATGGAAGACGTAAGCGCCGAAGCTTTGAGCAGCGCCCCATGTCAATACACGGTTGCTGCGGTTGCAGAAGCTGCGGAACAGCCAGAGTAGCCCGACATTCATAGTGATGCAGATTATCGAGTCATAGAAGCCGTACCAGCGGTTAACGAAGTCATACCACCACCAGCCGTAGCGGGTATATTCGAGGGCCGTGAGCGCGAGAGCGATGCTGAGGCAAGTTATTCCTGTT
>JAZRYW010000041.1:0-7001 GCA_045600965.1 Bacteroidales bacterium
CGACGCCTTTGGCTTCGAGATCCCGGAGGGCTGCCGCCCCACCTACGTTTCAAGGAAGTCCAACAAGGGCAAGCGGGGCCGTCCGGCTAAGCCGCAGACCGAGACCCTGACTTAATTGTATAAATGTTTGCAAAACTCAGACGGGTCGGAGTTGATTTTTTGGAGTAGGGTAGGAGCATGGTCGGAAGCCGGAGCAACTGGCGGGCCAAAGCCAAGTCGGGAGCCCGGAGCTGGAGTCAAATCTATAGTCAGGCTGGCGTCAGTCCGCAGCCCGGGCCAAAGCCAGAGCTAAAGCTTGATTCAGAGCCCGGGCCAAAGCCAGAGCTAAATCCTGAAACATTTCCAAAGCTAAAAGCCTGAGTCAGGCTTTGGGGCCGAAGCCTTGAACTGGGACAGGGCGCCATAGCCTGAGCCGGGAAAAAGCATAAGCCATAGCCGGAGCCGAAGCATGAACCTAAGCCTAAGGCCGGGGACACCGGGGCCGGGAAAGGCAAGGGTTAAAGCAGGAAGAACAGGGCCACGCCGGTGACGGTGACAAGGGTGCCGATGATTTCCTTGAAGGATACCCGCTGACGGTTGATGATGGCGTAGGGTGCTATGATCAGCACCGGGGTGAGGGCCATCAGGGTGGATGCTATGCCGGCCGGGGCATACTGCACAGCCATAAGCGATAGCGAGACACCGATGAAGGGCCCGAAGAAGGTGGTCAGGGTGGCGAACAGCATCCCGCGACGGTCGGCCAGCGCCGTGCGGACCCTGCCCATACCCCTTTTGAGCAGGATTATGACAAGAAATCCCGAGAATCCGGCCACGGCGCGGATGAATGTGCCGGCGAAGGGCAGGACGGTATCCAGCGCGGCTGGCGCATCGGCCGGAAGAATGGCGCCGTAGTGCTCGAGGCCTGTCTTGCTGAGCACCAGTCCCACACCCTGTCCTATACCTGCGCCGATTCCGAACAGCACGCCTTTCAGCGGAAGCTTGAGTTCAACCTTGTGACGGCCTTCCCCGCCTCCGCGCACGAGGATGGAGATGGCTATGCCGGCAAGGGTGACGAGCATTGCCAACCACGAATGCCAGGAGAGCCTTTCGCCGAGCATAAGCCAGCCCGAGATGCCGGCGAGCGGTGGCGCAAGGGTCATAAAGAGCTGGCCGTAGCGTGAGCCGAATATGATGTAGGAATTGAACAGGCAGAAATCACCGAACACATATCCCACCAGGCCGGACAGGCAGAGCCAGAACCAGGTGACGGCATCGGCGTGGACGGGAAAGGGAGTGCCGACGGTGACCCACAGCAGTATGCCGAGCATTGCCAGAGAAAGGGCCATACGTATCAGGTTGAGAGGCAGCGCGCCGAGCCTGTGACTTGCTATGTCTGCGAAAATGGCGGTGGCGGTCCACGACAGGGCCACGATGAGTGAGATTATTTCCCCTGTGTATTGTCCCATAACGAAAAAACAACGGACAAAAATAGCCAACAGGACTGGAATTTCAAAATTCCGGATTGACCTGATTTTTGCGAAGATTGACCGTGCCGGGGCCGGCCGCGAGGGTGGTTTGAGACAATTATTTGTAATTTATTACAAATATCAGTAAATTTGAAGTTTGGGAAGTTCCGCAAGACGATGCGGTGAAGTTCCGCGGTTGCAGTTGCGTCTCTAGGTTCAGGGCAAGGCTGCAGGTCGAATAATCGATAACCGTTGCGCTCCTGCCATCCAATACCCTGATTCTGCCGGCAGGCCGTATCAGGGCGATGGAGAGGCAGCCGTTCATCGTCCAATTTCCCGAACAGGCCATCACGGATTCCCGGGCGAGCAACGCCTCTCTTCGGCGGGGCCTCAATAAGTCCTGAATGAACAGCACTGACACCAAGGGTGAGCTTCACTGGTATGCGGCGAGACTCATCAGCGGAAAAGATTTAATATCGAAACGGCTGGCATCCGATGCCATCCATTGTTACCGGACCAAATATGCGCCGAACATATTGTTCGTGTGCTGTAAGGCGGCCTATACACGTGAGCTGATCCAGGATTTCCGGG
Organism: Bacteroidales bacterium; assembly: GCA_045600965.1. Taxonomy (GTDB): domain Bacteria; phylum Bacteroidota; class Bacteroidia; order Bacteroidales; family UBA932; genus RGIG6374. The sequence goes on from JAZRYW010000041.1 coordinate 2,037, forward strand.
GTCGGCTCTACTTTTATCGTGACCCCGGGCAGACAAGTCCGCAGTCCATACCGGAGAGGGAGATGAACAATTTCATCCTTGTGACATCGGTTTCGGACGAGATCATCAATCTGGGGACAGTCACACCTGATTTCCTTGTCGGCCAGAAGGTGCGTGTCAAAGGCGGTCTGTTCCTGGGAGCGGAAGGTGTCATAAAGCGTATCAAGGGCGACCGCAGGCTCATCGTCTCAATCGACGGAGTCACAGCCGTTGCCACCTGTTTCATCAGGCCGGAACTTCTGGAGCCTGTCGAATAAGAACCGTTTCAAAACAGCTTCTAAGAAATACAACATCATTATGCAGTTTGAAAGCAAATTCGAGAAAATTTACAGGAAGTCGCCACAGAACGTGGCCTTCTGTCCATACCGCGTCTGCCCGGTGGGAGCGCATTCCGACCATCAGTTGGGCAAGGTGACGGGCATAGCCATCGACAAGGGCATACACATCGCCTACAGCCCGAAAATGAACGGTGTGGTGGAGCTCTGCTCGCTACAGTTCGGTAAACGCGCCCAGTGGCACATAGCTGGTGTGCCTTCGGTCAAGGATGGCGACTGGGCCGACTATCTTCGCGGGGCAACCCTTCTCCTGAGCCGCAGATATCCCCTGACCAGGGGTATAAGCGGTGTCATCGAGGGCACGCTTCCCATAGGCGGACTTTCTTCCTCGGCGGCTGTGACACTGGTCTTCCTCAAGGCGCTGTGCGATGTCAACCGACTGTGTATCGAGCCCGAGGAGATGATATCCATCGCAGTGGCTGTGGAGAACTCCTACGTGGGGGTCAATTCGGGCAAACTCGACCAGAGCTGTGAAATGTTCTGCCGCAAGGACAGCCTCCTCTACCTCGACACTCGTGACGATTCATACGAAAACATTCCCGCAAACCCTGCAATGAAGCCCTACGAGATTGCAATCTTCTTCAGCGGGGTGGAGCGCGCGCTGGTGGACAGCCAGTTCAACAGCCGTGTGGACGAGTGCCGCAGCGCCGCATACGCCATCAAGGCATACGCTGGAATCGAATACGGAAAGTTTTCCGAGACCAACCTGCGCGACGTGCCGCAGGACGTGTTCGAACGCTGTTCCGACCGTCTCCCCGATCCCTGGCGCAGGCGTGCCCTGCACTGGTATGGCGAGTACCGGCGCGTGGAGCGTGCAGTGGAGGCCTGGCGCCGTGGGGATATTGATGAATTCGGAAGGATCAGTTTCGAAAGCGGCCTTTCGTCGATAGTCAACTGGGAGGCGGGTTCGCCCGAACTGAAGACTCTCTACGACATAATGACACGCACCGATGGCATCTACGGAGGCCGTTTCAGCGGTGCCGGCTTCAGGGGCTCCTGTATGGCCCTGATCGACCCCGCATACAGGGAGAGCATAGTGGAAAAGGTTGAGAGGGAATACCTCGCCGCCTTCCCCGCCCTGAAGGGCAAGTACAGTTGCGCCATCTGCCACAGCGCGGACGGCCTTGAGTTGTAGGATATGAAATGCATCATACTCGCGGCCGGATACGCCACACGGCTCAGTCCGCTGACCGACAATTTTCCCAAGCCGCTGCTTGAAGTGCAGGGGAAGAGCATACTCGACCATCTTGTGGACAATATCGAGCGGAGCGGTGAGGTGGACGGCTATGTGGTGGTCAGCAACCACCGCTATGCCGGACATTTCAGCAGTTGGGCGGAAGGACGGCGCGAGAGGATAACTGTGCTCGACGACGGCACGTCAACAAATGATACCCGTCTCGGCGCCGTACGCGACATAAAGTTCGCAATCGACACCCTCCTCCTCGACGACGACCTGCTGGTCATCGCTGGAGACAACCTGATAGACTTCCCGCTCGGGGAATTCCTGAAATATGCCCGGCGCAAGGGCACAAGCTGCGTGATGCGCTACAGCGAGCCGGACGGTGAAAGGCTTCACAGATGCGCAGTGGCCTGCGTGGATGCGGACGATATGATCACCTCTCTCGAGGAGAAGCCCGCAAGGCCGAAAAGCAACTGGATATGCCCGCCGTTTTATTTCTACACCCGTCAGGACGCGAGTCTGGTTGACCGCGCGCTGGCGGATGGCTGCGGGACCGACGCTCCGGGAAGCTACCTTGCCTGGCTGTCGGCTCACAGGCCCGTTCACGCGATGCTTATGCCCGGCCGCCGCTACGACATAGGCGACCTTGAAAGTTACCTCTCCGTGCAGCGTGATTTCAAGGGGATGAAGGTGCTCGTGACCGGCGCCGCAGGGTTTATTGGGGCAAATCTGGTGATGAGGCTCCTGGCCGACGAGCCGTTGGCCGACATCGTCGGAGTGGACAATATGAACGGCTACTACGACGTTTCGCTCAAGGAATACCGTCTGAATCGCATCGCTGAGGTGGCTGCAGGCAGGAGCGACTGCGCCTGGCGCTTCATCAGGGGCGACATCTCAGACGCGGCGTTCATAGATGACCTGTTTGCACGGGAGGGGTTCGACGTGGTGGTCAACCTTGCCGCGCAGGCGGGAGTGCGCTACAGCACAGTCAATCCCGGAGCATATATCGAGAGCAACATAACGGGCTTCTACAACATACTCGAGGCCTGCCGCCGCCATCCGGTGAAGCATCTTGTCTATGCAAGTTCGAGCAGCGTCTATGGCGGCAACACCAAGGTCCCCTTCAGCGAGGAGGATCCCGTGGACAGTCCCGTATCGCTCTATGCCGCCACCAAGAAGAGCAACGAACTGATGGCCCACGCCTACGGCAAACTCTACGACATACCCAGCACCGGATTGAGGTTCTTTACCGTATACGGGCCAGCCGGAAGGCCGGATATGGCCTACTTCAGCTTTACTGAGAAACTCCTCTCCGGAGGCGCTGTCGACCTTTTCAACTATGGCGAATGCCGCCGCGACTTCACCTACGTGGACGACATAGTGGAAGGCGTGGTCCGTGTGATCCGCCGCCCGCCCGGGCGCCGCAGGGGGGAGGACGGACTTCCCCTCGCCCCGTGCAGGGTATTCAACATCGGCGGTTCGCATCCCGAGAGACTGATGGATTTCGTGACAGTGCTCGAGGAGGAGATGGTGCGCACGGGGCTCCTGAGCGCCGACTATGACTTCGAGGCCCACCACAATCTTGTGGCTATGCAGCCGGGTGACGTGCCGGAGACCTTCGCCGACACCTCCGCCCTTGAACGCGAGTTCGGCTTCCGTCCTTCAACCCCCCTTCGGGACGGTCTGAGGGCTTTTGTAGAATGGTATGCAAATTATTACAAATCAAGATAATATGAAAAAGTACAATTTCTGCGCCGGTCCGGCTGTCCTGCCGGCCGAAGTAATCGACTCCACAATCAACGCCTGCCGTGAATTCGACGGTACAGGCCTTTCCCTGATGGAAATCAGCCACCGCTCGAAGGAATTCCTTCCGGTGATAACCGAGGCAAGGGAACTCTTCAAGGAACTCCTCGACGTGCCCGCCGGCTACACCGTCCTCTACCTCGGAGGCGGCGCAAGCCTGCAGTTCTGTATGGTCCCCTTCAACTTCCTCGAGAAGAAGGCCGCATACGTCAACACCGGCGTATGGGCTTCGAAGGCATTGGCTGAGGCGAAACTTTTCGGCCAGACCGTCGAGGCTGCCTCTTCAGCCGACAGGAACTTCTGCTACGTGCCCAAGGGATATGAAATCCCCACGGATGCCGACTATCTCCACATCACCACCAACAACACTATCTTCGGCACCGAACTGCGCAAGGATATCGACTCCCCCGTGCCCCTGATTGCCGATATGTCGTCCGACATACTCACAAGACAGGTGGACGTGAGCAAGTATGCGATGATCTACGGCGGCGCGCAGAAAAACCTTTCGATGGCCGGCGTGACGTTCGTCATAGTGAAGGACGATATGCTCGGCAAGGTGTCGCGCGCAATCCCCACAATGCTCGACTACCGCACCCACATCAAGGCCGAATCGATGTTCAACACCCCTCCCGTAGTGCCGGTATACACCGCTCTGCAGAGCCTCCGCTGGATAAAGGCCAACGGCGGCGTGAAGGAGATGGAACGCAGGGCGAAGGAGCGCGCCGCGATACTCTACGACGCGATAGACAGCAGCCGCGTGTTCTGCGGAACCGCCGACGAGGAGGACCGCTCGCTGATGAACATACCTTTCGTTCTCAAGCCCGAATACACCGACCTCTACGATGAATTCCTCAAGTTCAGCGCAGCGCACGGCATAGTGGCCATCAAGGGCCACCGCCTCGTGGGAGGCTATCGCGCCAGCCTCTACAACGCAATGTCGGTCGAAGGCGTCCAGGCCCTCGTCGCCTGTATGAAGGAATTCGAGAAGGGGAAGTAGGCCTTTTCCTGCGCACCCCGACACCTGCGGAGAACCGGTAATTCCAGTTTGGCTTCGAGCACGACCTCAACGGCAAGATAAACCTCTGCGACTACGACCTGGTCATCTACCCCGAGTCCTCCAGTCAGGTCAACCAATACATGCTCCGTTACATATACCGTTTCGCATAGCCTACGCTCAGGAAGTACGAAGACAACTCCATCACCATCTTCAGCCTCCTCGGCCGCAAGAACCTGATGGCGGAAACGGGGTAGCGCCATCAAAAAAAACGCCTCCGGATGGGAAGTATGAGCCGATACAAGATGGAGATATGATGAGGTAACCGAGGTAACGAAGTAACCCCAAAAACCGCTTCCTTTACCAACGAAAACGAAAAAAAGGATACAAAATATGACCACAGACGATATAAAGAAATTACTTGCCATAGGCGAGAATACTGAGATTGAATTCAAGCAATCTCAGATGAAGCTGGCGCGTACGGTTTATGAGAGTATCTGTGCGTTTCTGAACCGCAGGGGCGGGCATATCGTCTTGGGAGCAGACAATAGCGGAAAGGTCCTTGGCGTGAGCGATGAGAGTCTGCAGAAACAGCTCGACACCCTCGTCAAGGA
>JAZRYW010000042.1:0-2650 GCA_045600965.1 Bacteroidales bacterium
TGTCCGCGGCCGCCTGCGCTGAAGGGCAGAAGACCGTTCAACCCAAACCGAACGTGGTGTTCATTTTGGCTGATGACCTCGGATGGGGAGACCTCAGCTGCTACGGGCAGACAATGTTCCAGACGCCCAACATCGACAGACTTGCAAGCGAAGGCCTGCGTTTCTCCCAGTGTTATTCGGGAACGACGGTCAGCGCCCCGTCCCGTTCCTGCCTCGTCACAGGCACGCACAGCGGGCATACGGCCATACGAGGCAACATGGAGCTGTCCCCAGAAGGACAATTCCCCCTGCCTGCGGATGCGGTGACTATCTTCCACGACCTCAAGGCCGCCGGCTACACTACCGGCGCATTCGGCAAATGGGGCCTCGGTTTCGTCGGTTCCACCGGAGATCCGCAGAAGATGGGAGTTGACAAATTCTACGGCTTCAACTGCCAGCTTCTGGCTCACAGCTACTATGCAGACCACATCTGGGACAATGAAAACAGAGTGGAACTTGCGGACAATTGTGATCAAATCCCCTACGGGGAGGGCAGCTATATCCCCGATCTCATACACGAAAAGGCCCTTCAGTTCATCGACGATGCGGTCAAGAACAACGAGCCGTTCTTCATGTGGTATCCGACCACGATTCCCCACGCGGAACTCATAGTCCCTCAGGACAGCATCATTCAAAGTCTTGTCGGCAAATATCCCGAAAAGCCTTTCAAAGGCTGCGATCAGGGGATGCCGGGCTTCCGCAAGGGAGGATACTGCTCGCAGGAACACCCCCACGCCACCTTCGCGGCAATGGTCACGAGGCTCGACCTTTATGTGGGGCAGCTTGTCGAAAAGCTGAAGGAACTTGACGTTTACGACAACACCATCATCATTTTCTCATCGGACAACGGCCCGCATCTCGAAGGCGGAGCCGACCCCGATTTCTTCAATTCCAACGGCCCTTGGAGAGGTTACAAGAGGGATGTCTATGAAGGAGGCATCCGTGTACCCTTCATCGTCAGGTGGCCGGGTCACGTCGCTGAAGGCAGCGAGACGGACTTTATGTGCTCGTTCTGGGATTTGATGCCCACTCTGCGCGAAATCAACGGACAGGCCGTTCCGGACGATATGGACGGGGTGAGCCTGCTTCCTCTCTGGGAAGGACGCAAGGGGCAGAAAGAGCACGATTACCTGTATTTCGAATTCCAGGAGATGGGAGGCCGTCAGGCAGTCCGCAAAGGCCCCTGGAAACTCGTCCATATGAACATCCGCAGCGAGAAGAATTATTTCGAGCTGTATAATATAGATGAAGACCCTTCCGAGACAAAAAACCTTATCAGGGAATACCCTGACAAGGCCGAAGAACTTAGAGGCATTATGGACGAGGCACACGTCCGCAATCCATATTTCCCCATCCTGAAGGGGGAAAATACCCAGGATATGTTAAAGTTAGAGAATTAGTTATTTAAGGATTAATAACTCAAGTCTCGCAAGTGTATTTTAAAAAATAGGATAGTTACACGAGATTGCACCTTGATTCCTTGTTGGTACCTCTTAGCTACGGAGTATCTCTACATACTGCGAAGCTCAGAGGTATCAAATAGGGACATCGAAGGTAGATGGGAGGTATCAACGTAAGATTTAAGAGGAACTTGAATACAAGACAACGATGAAAAAGGAAGCGATGGACATACTGCAGAATGACTTGCTGTTTGACCGGCATAAGCGAATCGGACTCATCCGCGCTCAATATCGAGTGCAAGGCCACGCCAGACATACCTGACGGCTTCTGCATAATCGCCCGCATAAAAGTCCACGCCTACCTACGGCTATGATTGTAATCCCGGCTACAAGCTGAACTGCTGTGGCAAGTGCGATGACGGCTGCCACGTGACATTCACCCTGCACGACTACCGGCGCAGTTTCAATATCGGCACTCTGACCCGTCAGGAAGTGTTTGTCAGGATGGAATATGACCTGGTGGATGTGCAGTCAGGCTTTCACTGGACGAATAAAAAAGTGCTGCGCACGAAAGTTATGTCGAAAGACAATATAATATCGGAGAGGTTCGAGTAAGCAATAGCATATACGTAATGTAAAGACAATAATATGAGTCAAAACAATATCGATTTCGTAACATACTGCATCGGCAATCTGGCACGTCGATTGGGGATGAATGCCGGTGAAGTATATCGGCTTCTCAAGCAGTCGGGCATACTGATGGAGTACATTGTGCCCAGCTACGATGTGCTCCACACATTCGGCAAGGAATATCTTATGGAAGACCTCACCGAATATATGAGAGAAAAAGGAGTATTGGCACCACCTTGCCCGAGCAGGCACGCGACTACGGCAATCGCTTTATCCGCCGCGGAAAAGAAGCCATACTCAACCCCTACGATATGACAGAAGACCTCTCCAAATGGAAAGTCATTGAGTTCACAAGTTACAACGAGGAATGGCTGGACTTCGTGACCGAATGCCGAGTCGGCAGAATTGTAGGAGACTACGACATCATCATTGGAGGCATTGCCAACGACAAGGTCTTTCGTATCATTGACCTTTATTTCGGAGGCGACATCAGCAAAGAGGAATGCCTCAAGCGGCTCATCTACGAAAAGCCCAACAGTCAGATATGCATCCGCTCACAGCAGGTCCTCGACGAATGCCTC
>JAZRYW010000043.1:0-108473 GCA_045600965.1 Bacteroidales bacterium
CTTCGACAACAAGCCGGGCGTAGAGAAGAGCCACTTCCATTTCGTTATCGGCCAACAATTCTAGAACCTGTTTTGAAATGATTAACTTCAATACTTATGTTTCTTTTTCGCATATTTTTCGCTGCTTTTCAGTCACAACGGAACCCCGTTGCTCCTTCAAATCATCAAAAAATCTACTGAAAAATAACCTATAACAATTTTCGTGAACCATTTCAAAACAGATTCTAAAAATTACAGATATGAAGAAGTTTTTTGCAACAGTTTCCGTTCTTCTGCTCTCCTGCGCGTTTGCAAATGCACAGAAAGTGGGATATGTGAATACCGAAAACATTCTCTCTTCGATAGATCAATACAACAGCGCGACTGAACAGCTCGATGCCCTTGCGGACAAGTACAAGGCCGTCATTGAAAGCGAAATAGGCAAGATAGACCAGATGTACCGCACCTATCAGGCCAACAAGGAGCACTACACCGCCTCCCAAAGACAGCAGAAGGAGGATGAGATAATTACCAGGGAGCGTGCCGTCAAGGAAAAGCAGCAGGCTTATTTCGGTGAGGACGGCGTTATGCAGAAGAAGACTTCCGAGATGCTCGACCCCATCAAGGACAGGGTTCAGGATGCCATAGACAAGGTTGCGCTCGAAGGTGATTACGTTATGGTGGTCGACATTGCCGCCACCACCGGTCTCGTGTTCATAAATGACAAGTACAATCTTGACAGGGAAGTCATCGACAAGTTGAAGAAATAATCAATACAGATACAATCACTATGAAGAAAATCGCAATGCTTCTGGCCGCCATATCAGCGCTCGTTTCATTCAGCGCAGCGGCTCAACCCAAATTCGGCCACATCAACTCCCAGGAACTCGTTATGCTTATGAGCGAGATGGATTCCGCAAGAATCAAGCTCCAGACATACCAGACAGACCTTGAGGAAACCTTCCAGGGTATGCAGACCGAATACAACACCAAGTTGAACACCTATCAGCAGAAATACCAGACCTGGACACCCGCTGTCCGTGAGGCCAAGGAACAGGAACTCCAGGGCATCGCAGACCGCATCCAGAACTTCCAGGCTTCAGCCCAGCAGGAACTCCAGCAGATGCAGCAGCTCTATATGGGTCCTGTTTACGAGCAGGCCAACAATGCCATCCAGAAGGTGGGAAAGGAACAGGGACTGGTTTATGTCATCGACCTTTCGGCGGGAGCTCTCCTTTATGTCGATGAAGCGGCAAGTATGAACATCCTTGACCTCTGCAAGAAGGAACTCAACATCCCTGCGGAAAAGGTTGCCCCCACACAGATCAACCCCGAACAGTAGAGAGACAGTTTTTATCGAGAGAATGACCTGATGCCATGCAGAAGGTCATTCTTAACATTTATACACATATGGAACACAAGATCATAGAGACAGAGGATGTCGTGATCCGTTTCTGCGGAGACTCCGGTGACGGAATGCAGCTTACGGGAACACTGTTCGCAGACGCTTCGGCGCTGCAGGGCAACGGCATCTCCACATTCCCCGACTATCCGGCTGAAATCAGGGCCCCTCACGGCACGGTGTCCGGCGTTTCGGGATTTCAGGTGCATATAGGAAGCGGTGAGGTCAACACTCCCGGCGACTTCTGCGACGTTCTGGTTGCGATGAACCCCGCGGCACTCAAGGCCAATGTCAAATGGGCAAAGCCCACCGCGGCCATCATCGTAGATGTGGACACCTTCGACGAAGAAGGTATCAGCCGCGCGGGCTTCACCACTCAGGACCCTCTTGAGGAACTGGGCATTAAGGACCGCAACGTCATCCTTTCACCCATCACCACTCTCACCCGCGAGAGTCTCGCTGACAGCGGGCTTGACATAAAGACCATAAACAGGTGCAAGAATATGTTCACCCTCGGTATGTGCTTCTTTATGTTCAACAAGCCCCTGGATTACACCTATGCATACCTTGAGAAGAAGTTCAGGAAGAAACCCGAACTGATCGCTCCCAACAGGAAGGTGCTCTTCGACGGCTTCAACTACGCATCGAACATACAGGCGATAGCCGACACCTATATTGTAGAGCCCGCCAAGCAGGAGAAGGGAGTCTACCGCAACATCAGCGGTAACCAGGCAACGGCCTGGGGCCTCATAGCCGCTTCGGAAAAGAGCGGACGTCCTCTCTTCTGCGGTTCGTACCCCATAACACCCGCCACTGCAATCCTTGAGGAGCTCGCCATTCACAAGAACCTGGGCGTCAAGACCCTTCAGGCCGAGGACGAGATTGCCGGAATATGCACCGCCATCGGCGCCGCCTATGCGGGCAACTTTGCAGTGACCACAACCTCAGGCCCCGGGCTCTCCCTCAAGAGCGAGGCCCTCGGGCTGGCGATGATAACCGAACTGCCGCTGGTGGTCGTAGACGTGCAGCGCAGCGGCCCGTCAACCGGAATCCCCACCAAGACAGAGCAGACCGACCTGAATCAGGCCCTTTACGGCAGGAACGGTGAATGCCCCATCCCTGTTGTGGCGGCGCATTCCCCTTCGCACTGCTTCGACGCCGCCTTCAACGCCGGAAAGATAGCGATGGAGCATATGACTCCGGTCATTCTGCTCAGCGAAGGTTTCTTAGGCAACGGTTCCGAACCCTGGAAGATACCTTCAATGAAGGATTACCCCGCCATAGTTCCTCCCGTAATCACAAGCTGTGAGGGCCAGTTCAAGCCGTTCGAACGCGACCCTGAGACTTTAGTCCGCAAATGGGCCTTCCCGGGCACCGCGGGTCTTGAACACCGTGTAGGCGGACTCGAAAAGAACAATGCCGGCGTCATTTCATCCGATCCGGCCAATCACGCGAAGATGGTCTCTGAACGCGCCGCGAAGGTAGCCCGCATTGCTGACAGCCTGCCTCTGCAGACCGTGTACGGCGATCCGGATGCCAAACTGCTCCTGGTAGGGTGGGGCGGCACCTTCGGCCATCTCTACACTGCCTTCAAACAGCTTTCAGCGGAAGGGGTGAGCGTTGCGCTGGCTCATTTCGACTACATCAACCCGCTTCCGAAGAACACCTCCGAAGTGTTCTCGCATCATAGGAAGATACTCGTCTGCGAACTCAACGGCGGCCATTTCGCCGCATATCTCAGGGACAGGCTTCCTCAGTTCAAATACCTTCAGTACAACAAGGTCCAGGGTCAGCCTTTCATAGTGAAGGAGATCGTGGATGCGGTAAAGGAAATAATAAAGTAGGAGGAAAGCGTTATGGCATATACAGCAAAGGATTTCAAAAGCAATCAGGAAGTCAGGTGGTGCCCCGGCTGCGGCGACCACGCAGTTCTTGCGGCTCTCCACAGGGCTTTTCCCCAGGTTTGTGAGGAACGTCGCTATCTGAAGGAAAGGATAGTGGTCGTTTCCGGCATAGGCTGCTCTTCACGCCTCCCTTATTATATGAACACCTTCGGCTTCCACAGCATACACGGAAGGGCGACTGCCGTTTCTACCGGTATGAAGGTTGCGAATCCGAACCTGAGCATCTGGCAGGCCTGCGGAGACGGAGACGCCCTTGCAATCGGCGGCAATCACTTCATTCACGCCATCAGAAGGAACATCGACATCAACGTCATTCTGTTCAACAACCAGATATACGGACTGACGAAGGGCCAGTATTCGCCCACCTCGCGACTCGGCCAAATTACAAAGACCTCCCCTTACGGAACGGTCGAGAATCCGTTCACGCCGGGAGCGCTCGTCCTCGGGGCACGAGGAACCTTCTTCGCGCGCAGCCTTGACAGCGAGATGGCCCTCAATCAGGAGATATTCGTGATGGCCGCCCGCCACGACGGCTGCTCCGTATGCGAAATGCTCACGAACTGCGTCATATTCAACGACGGCGCCCATATGACCATATCCGACAGGGCTGCCCGTGCTGACAGGACCATAGTACTGCGCCACGGTGAACCTATGATTTTCGGAAAGGACAGGGACAAGGGGCTCGTCCTGGACCAGACCGGCAAGCTCAAGGTCGTCAGGATAGGCGAAAACGGAATCACCGAGTCGGATCTTCTCGTCCACGATGCCAGGTGTCAGGAGACTGGCATACACAGTATGCTGATAAATATGAAGTATCCTGATTTCCCCGTAGCCCTCGGTGTCATCCGTGACGTGGATGAACCCACATATGACGACCGTGTGCGCGATCAGGTTGAAGATGTGAAGGCCAAGTCCAACATCACCTGTATGGATGAGCTGCTGCACAGCGGAGCTACCTGGACGGTGGAATAGAGCGGAATATCCATTATTTTGAGAAAAAGGAGGTGCATAAAACACCTCCTTTTTTTATATTTTTTGCCATTATTTCTCAACATTGTACACTGTTTATTCAAATTCTGCTTTCAATTTGTTACAATATGCAGGAAATTTCGGAATATATGTGAGCGTTTTCAGTCGTTTGCTGAGGTGGAACAATTTGCAGATTAAAAAAAAATAGTTAATTTTGCTGCGAAATTTCACCTTAAAAGTGAACAACATTGAAAATAATTTATTAGATTATAAGCGCGAAAGGGATAAAATCATAAGCGGGAAATACTAAAATAAACCAAATATTATCTATTAATTACCAAAAACTTATCTAAATGAAAAAAGTAAGACTTATCTTAACGTGTCTTCTGCTTGTAGTTTCAGGGTCTGTTTTTGCCCAGAACATACAGGTGAAAGGTACTGTTACTGATGCTGCGACCGGTGACGGTATCCCCTTTGCATCATTGCAGATAAAGGGGACAATGTCAGGCGCTGCTTCAGAGGCGGATGGTACATACGCCATCTCCGCTCCCAAGGATGGTATCCTTGTTTTCAGCTGCATCGGATATGTCTCAGTTGAAGTTCCCGTTGACGGCAGGACTACTGTCAACGTGGCTCTCCAGCCCGACACCGAATACCTCGATGACGTGATCGTCGTCGCTTACGGAACCGCGACCAAGAGCTCTTTCACGGGTTCGGCCGCAATGGTCAAGAGCGAAGACATCCAGAAGAAGATCGCCACCAACGTTACCAGCGCTCTTGCAGGTACGACTCCCGGTGTCCAGGTCATTTCTTCATCAGGTGACCCTACCGGCAACTCCTCGACCATCCGCATCCGTGGTGTCGGCTCGATGAGTGCCAGCAGTGCCCCTCTGATCGTTCTTGACGGCGCTCCTTTCTCAGGATCGATCTCCGACATCAACCCCAACGACGTTGAGTCGATGTCTGTCCTCAAGGACGCTTCCGCATCTGCCATCTACGGTAACCGTGGTGCAAACGGTGTCATCCTCATCACCACAAAGAAGGGTACAGGCAATGCGCAGGTCAAGTTCGACGCGCGTCTGGGTTCAAACAGCCGTCTGATCCCCAACTACGACGTCATCACTGACCCCCGCGAATATGTCGAGACCGTCTACAGGATGAAATACAACAAGTATCTCTACTCCGATCACTCTGCTGCTGAAAGTTATGCCTACGCTGACGCCACCATCCTTGATGAGAAGGACGGAGGTCTCGGTTATCAGATCTTCACCGTTCCCGAAGGTCAGAAACTTGTAGGTACGAACTTCAAACTCAACCCCAACGCAACTCTCGGCTATTCTGACGGTGAATACTACTACACACCCGATGACTGGTATAACGAAACCTTCCACAACTCATTCCGTCAGGAATACAACCTCTCCGTCAGCGGATCGAGCGACAGGTTCAACTACTATGCCTCCGCAGGTTACCTCAATGACGGCGGTATCATCAACAACTCCGGCTACCAGCGCTACACCGGCCGTGTAAACGCAGAATATCAGGCAAAGAAGTGGTTCAAGATCATTACCAACGCCACTTTCTCACACTCCTATGGCCAGGGTAACGGATCCAACGGTGCCTGGGGTTCATCCGGCAACGTATTCTACATCGCCAACAACATCGCTCCCATCTATCCCCTCTATGTGCGCAACGCAGACGGAACAAAGAAGATGGACGGTGACCGCTATGTATACGATTCCAACAACACCAATTTCGTACGTCCCAACTTCGTCGGCAATGCAATCCGTGACAACGAATATGACCGTCAGGACTATGTGGCAGACGTGTTCAACGGCAATGCAGGCGCAGTCCTGACTCCCATCGCAGGTCTTACCCTCAGCGCCAAGTACGGTGTCCTTGCAGACAACACCCGCTCCAACAATCTCTACACCATCTTCGGTAGCGGCGCTGCAAACGACGGTGTGGTAAGCGTAAGCCAGAGCAGGGCATTCACCCTCAACCAGCAGTATCTTGCCGAATACCAGACCGATTTCGGCGGCAGCAAGAGCAACTTCGACATACTTGCAGGTTACGAGCAGTACAACAGCAAGTCACAGTCTCTGGGCGGCAGCAACACCCACCTGTTCGATCCCCTTATCGCTGAATTGAACAATGCCGACGGCGCTCCCGAGGACAAGTCCGTTTCATCAAGCGCAAGTTCTTATATGACTGAAGGTTTCCTTTCACGCGCATCCTACGACTATGACGGCAAGTATTTCGTCAGCGGTTCATTCCGCCGCGACGCTTCATCCCGTTTCGCAGTAGGTCACCAGTGGGGTAACTTCTGGTCAGCAGGCGCAGCCTGGCTTATGAGCAACGAAAACTTCCTCAAGGGCGTTTCCGCCATCGATATGCTCAAGCTCAAGGTCAGCTATGGTCAGCAGGGTAACGATAACCTCGGTAGCGCATTCCCCTACTCAGACCAGTACAACCACTCATACAATCCCGCAACAGGTGAATATTCAATCGCCCTTTCATACAAAGGTAATGAAGACCTGACCTGGGAGAAGATTTCTTCGTTCAACGTCGGTGTTGACTTCGAACTCTTCAAGGGCCGTCTGAACGGTACAGTCGAATACTTCGACCGCATCACTTCCGATCTTCTCTACTCAAAGTCAGTTCCCCTTTCAGCAGGTAACCCTACAGGCTACACTCCTGTTAACGTCGGTTCAATCCGCAACAACGGTTTCGAGGTTTCTCTCGACGGCTCCATCATCAGGACAAAGAACGTCAACTGGTCCTGGAACGTCAATGTCAGCCACTACAAGAACGTCATCCTCGACCTTGACCCCAGCGTCAAGGAAAACGGCATCAAGGGCAGCAACTACATCTACAAGATAGGCGGTTCCCTCTATGACGCTTATATGCGCAAGTATGCAGGTGTCAACCCTGAAACAGGTAAGGCACAGTACTGGAAGCATACCGATGAAGTGAAGGATGAAAACGGCAACGTCAAGACTCCCGCCAAGGACGAGAAAACCGAAATCTTCGATGAGGCAACCCAGTATGAACTCGGAACCATTATGCCCAAGCTCTATGGCGGCTTCGGTTCTTCACTGACCGCATACGGCGTTGACTTCTCATTCCAGTTCTCATACCAGCTGGGCGGTAGGTTCTACGATGGCGGCTATCAGGCTCTGATGTGGACTCAGTCCAATGTCGGACAGGCTCTCCACAAGGATATGCTCAAGGCCTGGACCCCCGAGAACACCACCTCTGACATCCCTCGTATGGATGGTGACACACAGGTAAGCCAGACCGCAGTGGACCGCTTCCTGATTTCATCCAACTACTTGAGCCTCAACAACGTAACCCTCGGCTACACCTTCCCTTCAAAACTCACTCAGAAGATAGCAATCCAGGGTCTGCGCATCTATGTTGCAGGTGAAAACCTCTTCGTTCTCTCCGCCCGCAAGGGTGTCGATCCCCGCTTCAATATGGGTCTCGGTGGTTACACCTCAGGCTCAGGTATTGGCTCCAGCTACTATTCAGCAGTGCGTAACATCACAGGCGGTATCACCCTCACATTCTAATTCAATTGAACTGATATGAAACTCAATAGAATATTTTTCGCAATATTGGCCGGAGCCGCAACAGTTGCCTGCTCCGACATCGAGAGCCTTGTACCGGAAGGCGGTACCCTCCTTCAGTCTCAGGTGCAGGAAACCAATGCTCTTGTTCCCTCACGTGCGGAAGCATTGTTCAATGGTATGTTCACAAACATCGGCAAGCCCACTTTGATGTACACCAACCCCGATGACTGGCAGTTCCTTATGATCAACTTCTGCAACGACCTCGAAGGCGCTGACGCAACCATCGCCGACAGCGGATACAACTGGTTCAGCGTATGCGGTGAATACTCATCCCGCAACGCAAACTACCGTAATCCCTATATCCGTTACCGTGCACCTTACAAGTTGATTGCCGACGCCAACACTTTCATCGCAGGTTACGACCTTGAGACCGCTGACGATCACGCAATGAACCTTGTCGCCCAGGCAAACGTTCTCCGCGCATACGCTTACCTTTCACTCGCTCCCTCATTCCAGTTCGGTTACAGAGTGGATCCTGAAGCGCCCTGCATTCCCATCGTAGATGAAAACACCGCTGACGTTACCGACAACCCCAGGGCTTCGATGAAGGAAATCTACGGCAAGATCGTCGAATATCTCGACTATGCAATCGAAATCCTTGACAAGACCACTGAAAAGCGTTCAACAAAGGCTTACATCGACAAGTCCGTGGCTCACGGTCTCCGTGCCCGCGCATTCCTTGCAATGGGTGAATGGGACAAGGCTCTTGCCGATGCAAAGACAGCGGCTGAAGGCTACACTCCCGCCACAATAGCTGAAGTTTCAAAGCCCAGCTTTATGGACATCAGCGAACACAACTGGATCTGGGGATATGATATGACCGTCGACGTAGCTGGAATCTATCCTTATGCTACCACTTCCGGCTGGCTCCGTTCATTCTCATCCAATGCATATGCGCCTGCCTGCCAGGTTTACACAGAAATCAACAAGGACCTCTACGATCTCATCCCCGAAAGCGACGTCCGCAAGGGCTGGTGGGTTGACGAGAATCTCTACTCTCCCAACATCGAGGGAATGACCTGGCCCGGCTGCACACCTCCAGACGTTGCACACGCATCTGATGGCGGTGACTCCAAGCTTCCTTTCACTCCTTACACCAACGTCAAGTTCGGATGCTACACCGTAGGTACCGTAACCAACGATGAGGACACCCCTCTTATGCGTGTTGAGGAAATGATACTCATCCAGGCAGAATGTCTCGCAAATCTGGGACAGGAGAGCGAAGCAAGGAACGTTCTCGAAGGTTTCGTAAAGACTTACCGCAACCCCGAGTATGATTCCAAGGCCACTTCCCGCAACCTGCTCGACGAAATCTGGTTCCAGCGCCGCGTCGAACTCTGGGGTGAAGGCTTCTTCGTACCCGATTCACGCCGTCTCAACAAGCCTGTCGTAAGGTTCCACCCCGGCCGTGAGAACAACGTTGCCACCAACTTCCGTTTCAACCTCGCTGCTGACGACCCCTGGCTCCGTATGCGCTTCCCTCAGACTGAGATGGACACCAACTTCGGTATCGTGGACAATACTGGCGGACATCAGCCCGTCATTGACCAGAACCCTGAACTTCTTGACGGTGTTACCGATTAATAACCTATAAATTGAAAAGATATGAAAGGTTTAAAATACATATTCATTCTTACGGCACTGTTCGCATTTGCGTCCTGCCAGGAAGAGTCGGCACCCTATGAACCCGGCAACCCCATCAACAAGGAAGGCAACAATGTCTATTTCTCAGAGGAGAATCCTTCTTCCTACACTCTCACTCTTGCTGACAACCAGTTTACCGTTGTTATAGAGCGTGAGAATGATGACAAGGCGATCTCCGTTCCCCTTACATATTTCTCAGAGACCTCGGGCATTTTCGACGGCCCCAAGACCGTTGATTTCGGAGCCGGCGAGACTTCCAAGGAAATCTCCGTTCTTTTCCAGAATGCCGACCCGTTCGAGAAATACAATATTCAGATTTCGATTCCCGAAGAATTCACCAACCAGTACAAGGATCAGCCTGCATACCCCATTTTCAAGGCATCCGTGATTCAGGAAGACTACGCTCCCTTCAAGACCGGTTACTACTTCGACTATTTCTGGTATGAAGACGGTTGGGATCAGGTTCTTGAATATTCCGCTATGCTCGACAAGTATCGTCTGAGAGACGTATGGGAAGTGGGCGCTGACTTCACCTTCTCCTGGGACGGTGACCAGACTTTCGCTTTCGACGCTTCCAAGATACCCACCGGTATCAACCACAGCAGCTACGGTCTCATTTCAGCCGGTCCTTCCGCTGACAACTGCGCATATGCAGCTGATGCCGCAACCGTTGAAAGATATGATAATGCTGTCTTCGGCGGAACCGTATGCGGCGCATCGCACGCAATCTACTTCGCATTCACCTGGACTGTATCCGCAGGATCATTCGGTGACTACTACAATGCATTCTATTTCGACTAGAAATGTCAATAACAAAAGAGGCGGCCTTTGCGGCCGCCTCTTTTTTTTTATGCTATTTTGGAGTATATTTGCATATATTCAAGTTTGGCAAGTTCTCACTTCATTTTGACTGTCAACGATATAAGTCTTTCTTAAAAAATAACTTGGTAATCTTTATGAGTCTTGTTTCGTCCTTTGAATTTGTCATTCAGTCACGTAGCCCGCTACGCTCCTTCATTTCGCATTCAAAATCCATAAACAATCCTTCATAAATCTTTTACCAACTTATTTTTTCATCATTCATAACCCTTTCGAGATGAAGGCAGGTCACATAATCATATCGGCCATCGCCGTCGCAGCCCTGGCTTTGCCGCTTTCCTGCAATATGCAGCAGGAGGAGCAGGTCTCTCTGATCCCTTACGCCGAGTCGGCTCTGCGTGATTCTTCTTCCGTGGCATATCTCCATCTGGAGAATTTCCCCCGCAACACGGCCGTGCTTCCGATAGGCATATTTGACTGCTCGGACGACGCGCTTATGGTGCTTGAGCAGCTTCTTACCTGCGACCTGTTCGACAACATCACCGCTGAGGAGAAGCCTGACGGCATAGCCGATTTCGCCGGCGAGCATTTCCAGTTGCTCCTCGATGTGGCAAACGCCCCCTACGAGGGCTATGTCCGTCACGCCAGGACGGCATTCCTGCGTGAACTCGCGGTGCGCGACGCGGCTTTTCTGCTCGGGACGGTGTGCTACGTGAACAATCTTGAGGAAACCCCCTGGGGGAGCAAGAACCCCTGCAAGATTATCGTTTCCGTACCGGAAGTCAACCTGACATACGGCTCGGCGGACGTGCGCAACCTCCTCAAGAAAAGCGCAACGGGGGTTGAACTGTTGACGGTCACACACTCTTCCGACACCTTGAAGATGCTGGATGACATAGCCAGAAGGACATACCGGAGCCTGAGGGGAAATCACAACCTGGCTCTCCGCACCACGGAACAGCGTCTGGAATTCTTCATCACAGAGCCTTCCGGGCAGTTGCCGGCTGACGCTGCGGACAGTCTCGGGTTCTACACCGACCTTTTCAAATATTCACGTGACGACGCATCCGGCGAAGTCACTTTCAAGCAGGTGCCCGCAACTTTCCGGAACGTTGATGTCAATGCCATCGACGCCCTTTCCGAAAGGTTCCCGGCATCCTCAGAACTTATCCTGAAATCACTGAACTGATATGTTTCCTGAAAGTATATCCGCTGAAGAGATAGAGCAGCTTCCATTGAGGGCGTTCGAAGGCCCGATCACCGTAATATCCGAAAAAGGAGAGGATTACGCGGAAGCGATAGACTACCTCTCGGCGCAGAAGATCATAGGGTTCGACACCGAGACGAAACCTTCCTTCGCGCAGGGGGCGTCCCACAACAAGGTGGCTCTCCTGCAGCTCAGCGGGAAGGACAAGGCATACCTCTTCCGTCTCCACCAGATCGGACTTACCAATGAAGTGCTCAAAATTCTTTCAGACCCCGATATCCTCAAGATAGGCGCCGCCGTGGCAGACGATGTGAGGGGCCTTGCAAAGCATACGAAATTTCCTCCGAGAGGGTTTGTCGACCTGCAGATACTCTCCCAGCACTACGGCATCAAGGACAAGAGTGTCAAGAAGATGGCAGCCATAATATTGGGGATCAAGGTTTCCAAGGCGCAGCAGCTTTCCAACTGGGAAGCCCGCGTACTGTCGGGAGCTCAGCTCAAATATGCCGCCACCGATGCCTGGGTGTGCCTTGAGATGTATGAGGCTCTTCTGAAGTGCGAGAAGACCGTCTCCGAGGAGGAGGCTCTGAAGATGCCCGCGCTCGTGGTGCCCCGCGAGCCCAGGCCCAAGCGTCCGCCCCAGCCGCAGAACCCCCAGCGCACGCCGGAAGAGAAGAAGGCCATCGCCACAAAGAAACGCCGCGAGCGCCGCAAGAGGGCGAAGATTCGCAAGCGGGAGGCTGAAAGGGCAGCCGCCGCAGCATCCGCCGCCGCTGTGACCATACAGGAAGTGCTGGACTATTCACAAAAGGACTGACACTATGGCCGCTGCCAGGATATTTCTCAGGAAGGGCAGGGAAGAGGCCCTGCTGCGTTTCCATCCCTGGGTGTTCTCAGGCGCAGTGGAGCGCGTCGAAGGCAATCCGTCGGAGGGCGACATAGTATGCGTGTATTCGCACGGAGGCTCTTTTCTTGCCACCGGCCACTACCAGGTAGGCAGCATTGCCGTAAGGGTGCTGAGCTTTGACAGCGAAGCCCTTCTGCCCGATTTCTGGGAGCAGAAGCTATCCGCCGCCCTGCAGGCCCGCAGGACCCTGCTTCTTGACGGAAGCGCCGACACAAGCTGCTACCGCCTCGTGCACGGAGAAGGTGACTCCCTCCCGGGCCTTATTGTGGATTACTACGACGGCACGGCCGTCCTGCAGGCTCATTCGGCCGGCATGTTCAGGTCGAGGGAGCGCATTGCCGCATCTCTCAGGGAGATATACGGCGACCGGCTTGAGGCCGTCTACGACAAGAGTTCATCCACCGCGCCGTTCAAGGCGGGGCTTGACCTTCACGACGGATACATCTGGAAGCGCAACGGGGCCTCTCCGTCCGAAGGGACCGTCCTGGAGAACGGGCACAAGTTCATAGTCAACTGGGCTGAAGGCCAGAAGACGGGATTCTTCCTCGACCAGAGGGAGAACCGCGCGCTGGTAGGTAAATATGCTGCCGGACACCGAGTGCTGAACCTTTTCTGCTATACGGGCGGATTCTCGATATACGCGCTCGCCCAGGGAGCCCTGAGCGTCGATTCCGTGGACAGTTCGTCCAGGGCTATGGAGATGGTGGACCGCAACGTAGCCGTCAACGGACTTGATGCGGCGCGCCATCACGGCTACTGCTGCGATGCAATCGATTTCCTGAAGGAATCGCCCGACGGCGCCTATGACCTTATGATAGTTGACCCGCCCGCATTCGCCAAGCACCGCGGAGCCCTGGACAATGCCCTCAGGGCGTATCAACGTCTGAACGCGGCCGCAATTTCAAGAATCGCCCCCGGCGGGCTGATCTTCACATACAGCTGCTCGCAGGTTGTAGACCGCAATGCGTTCGCCCTTGCCGTGTTCTCTGCCGCCGCATCGGTCGGCCGCCACGTAAGAACACTCGACAGGCTCAACCAGCCTGCCGACCATCCGGTCAGTATCTTCCATCCGGAAGGGGAATATCTTAAAGGGCTGCTGCTCTACGTGGAGTAGGGCAGGGGATTACAGTTCTTCGAAATCCACGTTGGAGAATCCGTGTTCCGGAGTTTCACCACCCCCGGACTGCAGGGATTCTGCGGGCACTCTCTTGCGTATGTACTCGACCACTTCTGAAAGGCCTTCTGCAAATTTCTCGAAATCCTCCTTGTAGAGGAAGATCTTGTGTTTGTCGTAAGCAAAGCTTCCGTCACGTTCGATACGGCGTTTGCTTTCGGTGATGGTGATGTAGTAGTCGTTGCCTTTGGTGGCCTTTACGTCAAAGAAATATGTTCTCTTACCGGCTCTGACGGGTTTGGAGAAAACATCATCCCCGTTTTTTTCCTGAAAGGCATTCTTGTCGTAATCTTCGTAGTACATTGACTGATTATTGATAGTTTTTTCAAATTTCCTACACAAATATAAACAATTATGCAATTACCTGTTTCAAAACATCCGTTTATGTGCCAAAAATTATTATTTTTGCTTGATTTTTTGAGATAGTGTATTCGCAATGCTTAACCGCAGAATAATCCGCATAAAGGTTTTCAAGGAAGTCTTCGCCAATACCGGCAGGATAGACCGGAAAATGGATGCCATCCGTAAGGAATACCTCGATTCCTGCCGCAAGACCAGGGACCTCTACTATTTTATGATGAATTTCGCCCCGATGCTCAAGGCTGTCGCGGACGAGCGCATAAATGCCGGCCTGGCAAAGTTCAATCCCTCTGATACCGACCTCAATCCCAACCGCAAGTTCTCCGAAAACCGTGTCTTCGCTCTTCTGTCCGGGGACAGGAACTTCAGCGACTACTGTGCCAGGGAACGCCTCGGCTGGGCCGACAACGACATACTCGTGCGCAAGATATACAACTCAGTCGTCGAGAGCGACTATTACCGCGAGTATATGGCCTCGGGTGAAAGTTCCCTCGAAGAGGACTGCCGTCTGATACAGCGCATCTATGTGGAGGAGTTCGAGGACTGCGAAATGCTCGAGGAACTTCTCGAACGTATGTCCGTGATGTGGATGGACGACCTCGGCTATGTGCTGAACATCATAGTCGGAGTCCTCGACGATGTCGCTTCCACCGGCCGTTTCAACCATCCCGTCGAACTGTTCCCAAGCGAGGCCGCCCGTGACTACGGGCTGAAACTTCTTCAGCGCACCCTGCTGGATTACGAACGTCTTGCCGGAGAGGTGGCCGGGAACGTGACCAACTGGGACAAGGACAGGATAGTCAGCACCGACCTGGCGCTTATCGTGCAGGGGCTTGCCGAGGCCGAGGCCTTCGATGACATCCCGGTCAAGGTGACCATCAACGAATATGTCGAGATCTCCAAATACTACAGTACGGCCAAGAGCCGCGTATTCGTGAACGGCCTTCTCGACAGGATGATCCAGGCCCGTCTCGCTTCGGGACAGATAGTCAAGAGCGGACGCGGACTGCAGGACAGGTAACAATCAATCAAAGACAACGATATGAATCCTATGGTTTTATTGCAGGCCCAGGGCCAGGCCGCGGCAGGCGGCAGCGGACTGAGTATGATACTGATGCTCGTCCTCCTTTTCGTGATAATGTATCTCTTTATGATACGTCCCCAGAAGAAGAGACAGAAGGAACTCGACCAGTTCCGCGAATCACTCAAGAAGGGTGACAAGATTGTGACCATAGGCGGTATCTATGGCACCGTGGATGAGATCAAGGACAATTCCGTCCTGGTTGTCATCGACAAGGACGTGAAGATACGCGTGGACAAGTCCGCCGTGCAGAAGGATTTCACCCAGCCTGCATAATCCCGGGCTATGGCTTCCGGAAAGGAGAAGACTTCCACGAAAAAAGAGAGAGGGCTTGCCGTGCTCTCTCTCTTTATCGCTTTCTTTGTCTGGTTCGTCCACAATATGGCCAGGGAATATCCGTTCCAGTGTCAGTATTCAGTGGAGATAAGGACCAACATACAGGGGCGCGCCGAGCGCGCCGTGTCCGAAGACCCTCTCTTTGCCCGCGGACACGCTTCCGGGCTCAATATCTTCCTCCAGAGAACGCGTCAGGCCGACGCATCCATCACTCTCGACGTGGACGGCAAATATCTTGTCCAGGCCGGGGACGACGTGTTCCATCTTATGCCGGCCGACGTTTATGACCTTATAGCAGAGGCCCTCGGCGGTGATATGTCGGTGGATAACCTCCGCAACCAGCCCCTGCGCTTCATCCTTCCTGAGGAAACCTGCAGGACGGTACCCGTTGAGGTTGATTCGTACATCACCTTGAAGAACCAGTACATACAGGTGAGCGATTTCGTCTGCACCCCTGACTCCGTGACCGTCTATGCGCCTGCCGAAGTGCTCGACGGCATAACGTCCGTGGCAACTGAGCCCGTCAGGGTGCTGCTCGCGTCAGGCAACCGCTACGGAAACGTGGCCCTCAAGAGGGTGCCTCAGGCAAGGCTGTCGGCCGGCGAGGTCGCCTGGTCCGTGCAGGTGGAGCGCTATGCGGAGCAGACCTGCATACTTCCGGTCAGCATCACCGGACTGCCGAATGGCAAGAATATGATAGTGGTCCCCTCAGTGGTCACGGTGACATACCGCCATCTCTTCTCCCAGCATATCGACGAGTCGAAGCTCTCCCTCGAGGTGTCATACGACGATTTCATAAAGTCGAATACGAAGAAGATGATTCCGAATTTCCTGCATCCGGGCTACGAACTCTACGACGTTTCATTCGAGCCCCGCATAGTCGACTGCATACTCACCGATTCGAGATAGGATGAAGACTCTCGCCTGCACAGGAGGGATAGGCAGCGGCAAATCCTTTCTCATAACGCTTTTCAACGCGCTTGGCGTGCCGTCCTACGATTCCGACCGCAGGGCGAAGGAGCTCTATGACGAGAATCCTCGGTTGATGGAGGATGTTTCCTCAGCCGTTGGAGGCGGGATTGTCGTCGACGGACGGCTCGACCGCAGGGCGCTTGCATCGCGCATATTCTCCGATCCGGCCGCTCTTGCCGCCGTGGAGGAACTGGTGCATCCCGCCGTCGCTGAGGATTTCCTCAAATGGAAGGACAGGCAGGTGACAGAGGCGGGTTTCGTGATATTCGAATCGGCCGTCATACTTGAAAAGCCCGCTGTACGCTTTCTGGCGGACAGGATCCTGGTGGTTACCGCCCCGCTGGAGACACGCATCAGGCGCGTTGTGCAGCGCGATGGATCCACAAGGGAGCAGGTCCTGGAGCGTATGTCCAGACAGAGGGACGATGAATTTCGGCTCAGTTGCGCGGATTTTGTTATCTTTGCAGATGATTCGGTGGCGAGGCTCCCGCAGGTGCTGGAGGTTATGCGCCGGATGCGTGAACAATAGGCTTGTCAACAATTTATGGGCATAGGCAACTGGATAATGGGAGCCCTCGGATGGGCGATGTTCGGGCCGATCGGAGGCCTGATAGGCTATGCCATAGGAGCGCTTCTGGGTGGAGGCATCACCGTCCATCGCGGTGAGGGCTACATAGGTTCGTCCCCACGCGCCGGATTCCCCCGCAGCGAGACTCCCCGCAACAGTTTTATGGCAAGTCTGCTGGTCCTCAGCACGGCTGTCATAAAGGCAGACGGGAAGTTCCTCAAGTCCGAACTCGAGTTCGTGAAGCAGTTCATCCGCGCCAATTTCGGCGAGCAGTCCGTCAACGAGGCCCTTCAGATACTCAAGACCCTTTATGAGAAGGACGTGAACGTATATGAGGTGGGTTCTCAGATCCGTGCGAATATGAACTATTCACAGAGGATTCAGCTGTTCCATTACCTGGCCAACCTCGCGCAGTGCGACGGGTCCGTTTCGCAGAGCGAGATAGACGTGCTGAAGATGGTCGCTTCGTCCATCGGCCTTTCCGACTCCGACACGCAGTCGGTGCTCTCGATGTTCAGGGACACCATCGATGACGCCTACAAGGTGCTCGGCGTCCCCGCCTCCGCCACTGACGACGAAGTCCGCAAGGCATATAAGAAGATGGCTATGAAGAATCACCCCGACAAGGTGGCGACCCTCGGACCCGAGATACAGAAGGCTGCCGAGGAGAAGTTCAAGGCCATCCAGGATGCCTATGAGAAAATCAAGAAGAACCGCGGGATGAAATGACCCGCAACAGAATATTAGAATCTGTTTTGAAATGATTAACTTCAATACTTATGTTTCTTTTTCGCATATTTTTCACTGCTTTTCAGTCACAACGGAACCCCGTTGCTCCTTCAAATCATCAAAAAATCTACTGAAAAATAACCAATAATAATTTTCGTGAACCATTTCAAAACAGATTCTTAAATTATCAGCATTATGGAAAAGACAGATCTCAAGAAAGTACTTTCAATATCGGGAACTCCCGGCCTCTATCATCACGTTGCGCAGTCACGCAGCGGTGTCATCGTTGAAGCCCTTGCCGACGGGCACAGGACATCTTTCGGCCTCAATGCCAAAATTTCCTCGCTCAGTGACATCTCCATCTACACCGACGCCGACGATATGAGCCTCAAGGACGTGTTCCTGGCTATGAAGGCCGTTCTCGGCGATGACGACGCCCCCAACGCGAAATCGGATCCGGAAGCTCTCAAGGCATTCTTCGCCAAGGCGGTTCCCACATACGACCGCGACCGCTTCTATGTATCCCATATGAAGAAGGTTGTGGAATGGTACAACCTCATCAAGAACCACGCTTCCCTCGAATTCGAAGAGGAAGAGAAAGAGAACGAGAACGCAGAACAGCCCCAGGCGTAAGGTGCGTAAGATAAGGCTCATAACTCTGGGTTGTTCAAAAAACCTCGTCGATTCCGAGCATCTGCTGCGGCAGATTGCACGCTTTCCGTTCGACATATCCGTCTCTGACGGCGACCTTTCGCGCGACGGAGTCGACACGGTGATTCTCAACACCTGCGGATTCATCAAGGACGCAAAGGAGGAGTCGATTGAGGCGATAATGCGCGCTGTGGATGCAAAGATTCGCGGCTATATACGACATATCTATGTATTCGGCTGTCTTTCACAAAGATACGGTGAAGAGCTGCGTGCCTCCATCCCCGAGGTGGACGGCTTCTTCGGGGCCTTTGACCAGGAATCCGTTCTGAAGGCCCTCGGAATCGCTTCCAGCCCGCTGCTGGCAACCGAACGCTATCTGACAACTCCGGGACATTATGCCTATCTGAAGATTTCCGAAGGCTGCGACCGCCACTGCGCCTACTGCGCCATTCCCAACATACGGGGGCGGCACGTTTCAGTCCCTATGGACGAGCTCCTCAGGGAGGCTGAATGGCTCGCCTCGAAAGGCGTCAGGGAGCTGATAGTCATAGCCCAGGATACAACCTGGTACGGTCTTGACCTCTACGGCCGGAGGATGCTCGGCACGCTGCTGGAGAGACTTTCACGCATAGAGGGGATAGAATGGATCAGGGTGCATTACAGCTACCCGGACGGCTTTCCCGACGATGTCCTCGAGCAGATGGCCTTCAATCCGAAAGTCTGCAAGTACATAGACATACCTCTGCAGCATTCCTCCGACAAGGTGCTTGCAATGATGCGCCGCAACATCACCGGCGCGCAGACCCGCGCCCTTGTCGAGAAGTTCCGCGAGAAGGTGCCCGGAGTTGTGCTGCGCACGACACTCATCGTCGGACATCCGGGCGAGGGAGCGCGCGATTTCCGGGACCTGATGCAGTTTGTCTCCGACTGCCGTTTCGAGCGCCTCGGCGCCTTCACCTACAGCCGTGAAGAGGGGACCTGGGCCGCTATGAACTACCGCAACAGCGTGCCGGAAAGGGTGAAGCGCGAGCGCTATGAGCAGCTTATGGAACTTCAGAGCGCCATATCCCTCGAATGCAACCGCCGCAGGGTGGGCACAGTCGAGAGGGTGCTTGCCGACTCCTTCACCGACGGCGTGCTTGTCACCCGTTCGCAGAGCGAGTCGCCCGAGGTGGACGGCGAGATACTTGTTGGCGGAGAGACCTTCCGCAGCGGTTTCGCGCCGGCGTCACTGATCGGCAAATTTATGGATGTCCGCATCACAGGTGCGGATGAGTATGACCTTTTGGCTGAATTGTAGATTATGAAACTTCTGGAAGGAAAGACCGCGCTGATTACCGGAGCGGCAAGGGGCATAGGAAGATCGATAGCCCTCAAGTTCGCCTCCGAAGGCGCTGACATAGCATTCACCGACCTGGTCATCGATGACGAGGCCCTTGCCACCAAGGCTCTCATCGAGGCCGAAGGCGTGCGCGCTTTCGCCCTCGCGTCCAATGCGGCCTCGTTCGAAGACGCTCACAATGCAGTGGCCGCAGTTCAGGCCGAGTTCGGACATATAGACATTTTGGTGAACAACGCCGGTATCACCCGTGACGGCCTTCTTATGCGTATGACCGAGGAGCAGTGGGACAGCGTCATCAATGTCAACCTCAAGAGCGCGTTCAACTTCACCCGCGCCATTTCGCAGGTGATGCTCCGTCAGCGCTCCGGTTCGATAATTATGATAAGTTCCGTTGTAGGCATAGGCGGAAATCCGGGCCAGGCCAACTATGCCGCCTCAAAGGCCGGTATGATAGCCCTTGCCAAGACGGTGGCAAAGGAACTGGGATCGCGCGGCGTGCGCGCCAATGCGGTCGCCCCCGGTTTCATACTGACCAGGATGACGGAGAATATGCCTCCCGAAACATTGAAGGAGTGGGAATCCCGTATTCCCCTGCGCAGGGGAGGTGCACCGGAGGAGATTGCCAAGGCCTGCGTCTTCCTCGCAAGCGACCTTTCATCATACGTCACAGGTCAGGTCATCCTTGTTGACGGCGGAATGGGAATGTAACGGATATGAGACTCTTCAGGCTTCTTTCAGAGCTGGCGCTCGTCGCGACCGTGACCTTGTCAACGGCCTGCTCCGGAGTGTCGCGGACCGTCGTCGAGTATGAAAGGCTCAAGGACTCCGATGTCTCATCCGAGATCATTTCCCTGCCGATGAGTTTCATTTTCGACAACGATTCTTCGGAGGCGTCCAGATTCCTCACTCTGATGAAGGAGGGTATGACGGAATATCTGGATATCGTGCCGGACAGTTTGGCCAGAGCAAGGTTCGTGATAGACTCCGTCGCAGTGGACAGCGTGACTGTCGATGTCTTCCTGTCCTTTGATGAATATACCGACAAGTATATCTGGAACATCGAGGCCACCAGACCCATATATGTGAGGATGATTCTCGAAACCCCCGATACGACGGCGTGTTATGACTTCGCCGACGAACTCTTCTGGACGGTGGGTGTGGCCGACACTACGGTCGGACCGCAGGCCAGGGCCCTGGCGATGAGATATTATCCCACCGCGGCAAGGCATTACGGCACCGACGTGGCCGATATGTTCTTCCCCAGCTGGGAGACCGACACCCGCACCATCTTCACCCGCCCGAACCGCAGATGGGCCGCTGCCGGGCAATTGGCGGGAGAGCTCCTGTGGGAGGATGCCAGGGCTGTCTGGATGGATTACACCGACACCGGCAACCGTGCGGTCAATGCCGCCGCGGCATACAACATTGCCGTCTCCTACGAGATGACAAAACAATACGCCATTGCTCTCCAATGGCTGGACTTCATTGACAAATTTTACCCCGAATACAAGTCCGTGACACTCCGCAGGGAATGTGAGTCGCGGCTCGGTATAAAGACTGAATTATGGCAAAGACAAGAATAGGAATTACCCAGGGTGACTCGAACGGCATAGGCTACGAGGTCATCATCAAGGCTCTCGCCGACTCCAGGCTGCTTGAAATATGCACTCCGGTGGTGTACGGCTGCTCACGCACCTTCAATTTCTACCGCAAGGGCATATCCGACACCGAACAGATGAGCCTCAACATCATCAACAATGCCAAGGACTGCCATTCCAAGAGAATCAATTTCATAAACTGCGTTCCCGAAACTCTGGCCGTAGAGCCGGGCCAGCCCACCGCGGATGCGGCAAAGGCGGCTGTCATTTCGCTTGAGGCCGCTGTGGCGGACCTTCTGGCATGCAATCTGGATGCCATCGTGACGGCTCCTGTCAACAAGCATACGCTCAGCGACGCCGGTTTCGAATATACGGGCCATACGGAATATCTTATCTCCAAATGCGCCTGCAAGGACGGGCTTATGTTCCTCTGCTCGGAAAATCTGAAGGTGGGCGTCGTGACCAATCATCTGCCCATCTCTCAAGTGGGGAAGGCCGTCACCACAGAGGCGATATCCGCCAAGATAAGGATTATGGACGAATCGCTCCGCAAGGATTTCGCCATAGGCAGGCCCAAGATAGCCGTGCTGGGTCTCAACCCGCACGCCGGTGATGCAGGCACGCTCGGCTCTGAGGAGCAGAACATAATACTGCCCGCGATAAACCGGGCCCGTCAGGAAGGCATACTCGCCTACGGACCATATTCCCCGGACGGTTTCTTCGCAAACGGAGGGCAGGGCAGGTTCGACGCGGTGCTCGCCATGTATCACGACCAGGGGCTCATCCCGTTCAAGGCTCTTTCGTTCGACGACGGTGTCAACTTTACCGCCGGACTTCCCGTGGTCCGCACATCGCCTGACCACGGAACTGCCTATGAGATAGCGGGAAAGAACTGCGCGGATTCGAGTTCCATGCTCCACGCGATACTCGGCGCGGTTGACATCTGCCGCAACCGCCAGCAGTTCGCCTTGCTCCGCGAAAACCCTCTGGATGCGAAACGCTTCGAGACGCAGGGTCAGGACAGACGCTTTGAAAAGATGTTCGAGAAGGACTTCGACAAGTCTTTCAAGTCTGTCGATGGCAATGAGTGACCATCCTCTGATAGAACTCTTCACCGACGGAGCCGCCAGCGGCAATCCGGGCCCGGGAGGCTATGGCGTGGTCCTGCGCTGTGCCGGCTATGAAAAGGAACTTTCAGCGGGGTACAGCCTGACGACCAACAACCGTATGGAACTTCTGGCCGTCATAACCGGTCTGGAGGCGATAAGATGGGAGAGGGCCGATGTGGTGGTCACCAGTGATTCCTCCTATGTCGTTGATGCCGTGACCAAAGGTTGGGTGTTCTCCTGGGAGAAAAAGAATTTCGACAAGAAGGCCAACGAAGATCTCTGGCGCAGGTTCCTTGCAGTTTACCGCCGCCACAACGTCCGTTTCGTATGGGTGCGGGGACATAACGGACACCCCGAAAACGAACGCTGCGACCGGCTCGCGGTCGCAGCGTACAATTCTGCCGGTCTCCTGCAGGACAGGGGATATGAGGCTAGATAAGATTCACGCTTCTCTTGATGAACCTGTCAAGCGCCTCTCCCTTGAGAAGGCCGTTGGCAAGCAGCGCAAGGTCGCAGACCTGGGATATCAGGTCGGCATCCTTTGTCTGGCGTATGCGCTCCGTAAGAGGATGTTCGCAGTTCACCACCATCTGGTATGATTCGGGCATCGTGCCCATATAGTTCATGCCTCCGCTGACCTGGGCCATATCGCGGTAGCGGCGCATAAACTCGCTCTGTATGAGCATCACGGGCAGTCCTGCGGCTCCCATATTGGCAAACTTCACTTCAAATTCGGCGTCCTTGGGAAGCTTGTCCGCGAACAGGCCCTGAAGCTCCTTCTTCTCGTCGTCACTGATTTCGGGTTCGGTCGAGGTTTCCTTCTCTATGAGCCTGTCGGGCGTGTCGGCGTCCACGCGGCTGAACCTCGAGCCCTCGAGCTTGCTTTCGAGCATACTTACGAAATGGGCGCTGAGGGGTGAGTCGAAGAGCAGCACGTCATATCCGCGGTCCTTGGCGGCGTTGATATAGGAATACTGAGAGTTGACGTCGGTGGCGTAGAGATAGACGGTCTGCTTGTCCTTGTTCTTCTGCTCGCCTTCAATTGCCTTGGTATAGTCCTCGATGGCGAAGAACTTTCCGTCCGTATTCTTCAGAAGCGCGAACTTCAGGGCGCGCTCGCAGAACTTCACGTCGGTTAGCATACCGTATTCGATGAAGAGCTTGATGTTGTCCCATTTCTCCTCTGCCTGGGCGCGGTCGTTCCTGAATATCTCCTCGAGGCGGTCTGCCACCTTCTTGGTGATGTGGGCGGAGATCTTCTTGACGTTGGGGTCGCTCTGCAGATAGCTTCTGGAGACGTTGAGCGGTATGTCCGGCGAGTCGATCACACCGTGCAGGAGAGTCATGAACTCGGGCACGATGTTCTCCACGTTGTCGGTGACGAACACCTGGTTGCAGTAGAGCTGTATCTTGTTCTTCATTGCCTCGAGCTTGTTGCTTATCTTGGGGAAGTAGAGCACGCCGGTCAGGTTGAAGGGATAGTCCACGTTGAGGTGTATCCAGAACAGAGGGTCGTCAGCGCCGGGAAGGAGCTTGTGGTAGAATTCGAGATAATCCTCATCCTTGAGCTCGGCGGGCTTGCGCACCCAGAGCGGGTTGACGTCGTTGATGACGTTGTCCTCCTCGAGCTCGACCTGCTTGCCGTCCTTCCATTCGGTCTTCTTGCCGAACACCACCTCCACGGGGAGGAACTTGCAGTATTTGTCGAGCAGGGCGCCGAGCTTGTACTTGTCGGCATAGAGCTTGAACTCGTCGTCGAGGTGAAGTATGATGTCGGTTCCCCTTTCGCTGCGCTCGTCGGGCTCCATCGTGAACTTGGGGTCTCCCTTGCAGGACCATCTGACTGCAGGCTCTTCCTCACGCCAGCTCCTGGTGACGATCTCCACCTTTTCGGAGACCATGAAGCTGGAGTAGAAACCGAGTCCGAAGTGTCCTATGAGGCCTTCCGCCTGATCCTTGTACTTGTCGAGGAATTCGCCGGCGCTGGAGAACGCAATCTGGTTGATGTATTTCTTCACTTCCGCCTCGCTCATCCCTATTCCGTGGTCGGAGATTGTAATGGTATGGTTCTTTTCATCGAAGCTCACGCGCACCTTGAGGTCTCCAAGTTCGCCCTTGAATTCGCCGGTGCGTGCGAGAGCCTTGATCTTCTGAGTCGCGTCGACCGCATTGGACACAAGTTCGCGAAGGAAGATTTCGTGGTCTGAGTAGAGGAATTTCTTGATTACCGGAAAGATGTCCTGAGTGGTGACACCTATCGTTCCGCTGTGTTTCTTGTCCATCTGATATGTGTTTTTAGATATTGCTGACAGTGCCGCGAAATTTCGCGGCACTGCTTGTCAATCAAAATATATTCCAAGTCACACTGTGTGACTTTTTGTCAGTTAAGTTATTTTTCACTGCTTGCTAAAGGATGTTCAGGCTCTGTTCCTTGATTTTTTCGAGTTCGTCCTTCATCATCGTGACGTATTTCTGGATGCCTGAATGGTTGGCCTTTGAACCGGTGGTGTTGATCTCGCGGCCCATTTCCTGTGCGATGAATCCGAGTTTGCGGCCGCTTTCGGGTGTCTCGAGGGTTTCGAGGCAGTAGGCGCAGTGCTGGCGCAGGCGGACGCGCTCCTCGTTGATGTCGAGTTTCTCTATGTAGAATATCATCTCCTGCTCGAGACGGGCGGGGTCGGGATCGAGCTTGAGCTCGTTGAAACGGGCGAGTATCTTCGCGCGCATCGCCTCGGTGCGCTCCGCTTCCAGGGATTCGATGGCTCTGGAGCATTCGAGTATGCTTTCCACCTTCGCGCACACGTCGGCCTTCAGGACGGCGCCTTCCCTGATGCGGAACGCGTCTATGTTATCCAGGGCTTCGTCGATGGCCCTGTCCACCAGGGGCCAGTTCTCATCGGTGATGATTTCTCCGCGGGGGGAGTCGATCACGTCGGGCATACGGAGTATGGTGGAGAGAAGTTCGTCGCTGCATCCCTCAGGGCCGGAAGCGTTCAGGTTGTTCCTTATCCCTCTGATCTGTTCCCAGTAACCGTTCACCAGGCCGGCGTTGATCTGCCTGGAGACCTCGCTGGAATTGGCCTCCCAGGTGATGAACATATCGATTGTGCCTCGCTGAAGCTTGTCGGCCATCTTCTTGCGGACATAAAGGTCCCTGTCCTTGGGAATGAGCTGCGACTTGATGCTTATGTCGGCATTCCTGCCGTTGAGCGAGCGTATCTCGATGGTCAGTTTTCCATTTTCGAGAAGGGCCTCGGACCTGCCGTAGCCCGTCATTGACTTTACCATAATTTTCTTCCGGTTTGAGTCGCGAATTTACCCCGTTTTTACTATTTTTGCAAGATGTAAGCATCAATACAATGGAAGAAAACAAGAATACCGCCTCGGAAGAGCGCACACTCAATTTCCTCGAAGAGATAATCGAATCTGACCTTGCCGGCGGCAAGTACAGCAGCATAATCACCCGATTCCCTCCGGAACCGAACGGCTACCTCCATCTGGGCCACGCCAAGAGCCTCTGCATCAATTTCGGACTGGCTCAGAAATATGGCGGAAAGACCAATCTCAGGTACGATGACACGAACCCCACCAAGGAGGACACCGAATACGTCGACGCCATCAAGGAAGACATCAAGTGGCTCGGCTTCCAGTGGGCGGAGGAGCGCTATGCATCCGACTATTTCGACCAGCTCTACCGGTGGGCTGAGATGATGATAGAGAAGGGGCAGGCCTATGTGGACGACCAGACACAGGAGGAGATGCGCCTCAATCGCGGTACCGTCGAGACTCCCGGCAAGGACAGCCCCTGGAGGAACCGCACACCCGAGGAGAACCTGCGTCTCTTCCGCGAGATGCGTGACGGCAAGTATGCCGACGGCGAGAAGGTGCTCCGCGCGAAGATAGATATGGCGCACCCCAATATGATGTTCCGCGACCCTATCCTCTACCGCATCAAGCACGCCTCGCATCACCGCACCGGTGACAAGTGGTGCATATATCCGATGTACGACTACACCCACGGCCAGTGCGACTCCATAGAACATATCACACATTCGATATGCACTCTCGAATTCGACGTGCACCGTCCCCTCTACGACTGGTTCATCGAGACCCTCGGCATCTATCCGAGCCATCAGTATGAATTCGCCCGCCTCAATCTGACGTACACCCTTATGAGCAAGAGAAAGCTCCTCGAACTCGTGCAGAAGGGTCTTGTCGCAGGATGGGACGATCCACGTATGCCAACGCTCTGCGGTGTGCGCCGTCGCGGCTACACTCCCGAGGCCCTTAAGATGTTCTGCGACAAGATAGGCGTCTCGAAGCGTGACCAGCTTATGGATATCGGCCTTCTGGAATGGTGTGTCCGTCAGGACCTCAATGCCCGCTCCAACAGGTATATGGTGGTTCAGGACAATCCCATAAAGGTCACGATCACCAATTGGGAGAGCGGCCGTGTGGAATGGTTCGACTGTCCGCTCAACCCCGCCGAGGCAGATGGCGCGACGCGCCGCGTGCCTTTCACCGGAGAGCTTCTCATTGACCGCGCGGACTTTATGGAGGATGCTCCCAAGAAGTATTTCCGTCTGAAACCTGACGGTGAAGTGCGCCTCAAATATACATACATCATCAAGTGCAACGAGGTTGTCAAGGATGCCGAAGGCAACGTAATCGAACTCAAATGCACCTATGACCCTCAGACCCACCCTCAGACCGGTGTGTGGCGTTCCGTCAAGGGCACCATCCACTGGGTGAGTCCCGCGCACGCCGTCAAGGTGGAATGCCGCAACTACGACAGGCTCTTCACCGAAGCCGATATGGGTTCAATTCCCGAGGACAGGGACTACAAGGAATATCTCAATCCACAAAGCCTGACCGTGGCTGAAGGCTGGGCCGAACCCGCGCTCGCCTCTGACACCGGCGCCCTGGCAGTGCAGTTCGAGAGGGTAGGCTACTACTTCAAGGATCCCGATTCCACTGGCGACCACCTCATTATGAACAAGACCACCGGCCTCAAGGACGGTTTCAAACTATAAAAAGACTTGAGTAAAAAAAGTGGAATAATTTTTCACTTGTATCTTTTTTTACTATATTTGCACCCGCTTTCGGGATGTGGCGCAGTTGGTTAGCGCACCACGTTAGGGACGTGGGGGTCGTCTGTTCGAGTCAGATCATCCCGACAGGAGGGTGACCAAACAGTCCATCAGGGCTTGGAGGTCATCCTCTTTTTTTGTTGCTGTTTCCTGCTGCCAGGCAGCTCGGAACTTTCTCAAATTTACAAGTCGCTCCCAAATTCACAAATTCATTATTAATATCACAGAAAAGATTCACGAATTAACAAATCGTTTGGAAATGAGCCTGCCCTTGCCTTACCTTTGCAATGTGATTCACATATAGAGGCCGTCAGACCGTTGGAAAAGTCCCTTCCCTGAGGACGGGATTCAGAGATGGGGACAAAATAAGAAAGTGCGGTGGGGAAAGTTTCGCAAGTCTTCACTTCACTTTGATTATCAACAATATAAATACTTGCGAAACTTGAGTTATCGATATGAAGACAGGAACAAAAATCACCATCGCGGCGCTTGCGGGTTTCGCAGCAGGATGTGCCTGCGTATGGCTAGCCAAGGATTTGGAATTTTCACAGGAATTTACAAAAGGAGACATCTCCCGTTTCCGCAGCGAAGCGGTCAACCCCGGAATAGCGCAGCTCGAGGAAAAAATGAAGAAGGACCCCGAGGAATTCCGCAGGACGGTGGAATCGGTGACGATGCTCAGTTCCCGCATCGTCGAGTTCGATGAACTTGTCAATCTTGCATCCGCTGCAATAGCTCTCGTGCCTCAGATGGATATATACCGCAGCAGTTTCGACAACATAAGGACCCTGGCCGCGAATGCAAGGGCAAACGGCAGTCTTGCTCTCGAGGCTGTGGAGGCCGTGGCAAACGGCACCGCTACGGACATCGACTATGAAAGCGCCGTCAGCAATCTTTCTCTGGCATATATGATGGTTGACAGACGCACGGACGTTGCAAAGAGGTTTGTCGTGGGAGTGGATGACTTCCTCCGAAACAGAAATGTGGAAGACTATCAGACACTTGCGCTTGCACGTGACCTCTGGGCCGACTTCTGCATAGGCTCGGCCTTGCTCGGCGAAGATTCCGAAGAACTGAAATTCTGGAAGGGCAGCGCCAATCTCCTCGACTCCGATTTCGCCTTTGTATTTTCGGACGGCAGATCCGCCGCAGGTCTCGAGCAGTATGATTTCTCCTCCCTCAAGGACTGTTTCGCCACCGACTGCGCAATAGGTTTGGTTCAGGATCCCTCCTCACTCGAGAAATACGGCATCCGGAGCGAACCTTTCAAGTATGCAAGGACGTATTCGTCTTTTGGTGACGGTTCTGACAAGTTTACCGGCAATCCTCCGTTCGAACTGGCAATGAACGTGCTGGGGCTGTCTCACCCCCTGTAAGGAGAGCCGCCGTAAATCTGCTATAATAAATTTGACAATGAGTAAACATTCCCATCTTATCCTCCTGGCGGCATCAGCCGTAGCGCTTTTCAACTTCGTTTCTTGCCGCAATGCCGGCAAGACTGATTCGCAGAAGCCTTCTGAACAGGATTCAACCAAAGTTGAACTTGCCCAGGAGGTTCTTTCATATATCGATTCGCTGGCCGGATTCTACGCCGCCACTGCCGAAAATTATGAGCAATCCGCCCCTGCATTCACAGCAGGACTGACTGACAGGGAAAAAATGGTGAAACCCGAATATCTGCTGGATCCGAGAATGGCCAATCAGCTCATCACACGTAATCAGAAGATCAATGCCCTGGCCATACTCATCACCGAGCGTCCCATAAGACTGGCATACGGCCTTCCCGTCGATGCAACTGACGAGGCTATGGCAAAACTCGCCGCAGACCTCCACCATTCCGTTCCTTTCGACAATATCAGGGACAAGAGCGCTTCGGATTGCATAAGGGAGCATTATGAGGACTGCCGCTCCAACGGTGACCTTGCATATTTCTGGAAATTCACGTTTGCGCTGCAGTGCAACCTGATTTATCTGATTTCCGAGAACTGCGACCGCTTTTTCGACAATGTTACCGACGAGCAGTACGACATCTTCTTCCAGCGCTGGGCCTCCACCCTGAAGGCCGCAAAGCTTATTGCCGAATATGATTCCGAGATGGCCGGGATGATGGATATCTACGACAAGTACAGCTTCATCCACAACGATGAGGCTCTGGCCGGGGAACGCTACGGAACCCGCAGCGCGGCGCGTGAAAACACGGCCAAGCGCAGGGACGCCTTTGAGCACCGCCGTTCGGAGATGCTTCGCTGAAACTGAATATGAGCGACATACTGCAGAACGACATAAAGTATCTCCCGGGGGTGGGACCTGCGAGAGCTCAGCTCCTCCAAAGGGAACTGGGCATTGCCACCTTCGGCGACCTGCTGCATTTCTTTCCGTTCCGCTATGTCGACCGAAGCCGTTTCTACTCGATCGGGGAGATAGACTCCACATCGTCCTACGTTCAGGTGCGTGGGCGCATACTCCGCTTCAGCATCACCGGCGAGGGTAAGGCGAAACGCCTCATAGCCGTGTTCACCGACGGTGTGGACACTGTCGATCTGGTATTCTTCAAGGGCATCAAATGGATTTCCGAGAAACTCCGTCCCAACGCCGAATATGTCATCTTCGGAAAGCCTTCAGTTTTTCAGGACCGGTTCAATTTCGTTCATCCGGAAATAGAGCCCGCCACCACGCAGCAGAATGCTCCTTCGTCTATGGTGGGCATTTATCCCAGCACTGAAAAACTTCAGAACGGGGGCATCTCGCAGAAGGTTATGGCCAAACTCGAGAAATCCCTGCTCGATGCAGTCCTTCCCGGACTGGAGGAGACACTTCCCCGCTATATTATTGAAAGCAACCGCCTTTGCGACAACCGCACCGCGTTTCTCAACATACATTTCCCCCAGGACCAGAAGCTGCTTTCGCAGGCTCAGCAGAGACTCAAGTTCGAGGAACTCTTCCTGCTTGAGCTTCGCCTTCTCAGGCAGAAGCACGTCAGAATGCGCGGGAACAAAGGGATATCGATGCCCAAGGTGGGGGCGAAGTTCAACGCCGTGTTCGCAAACATCCCATTTGAACTCACGGGAGCCCAGAAACGTGTCATCAAGGAGTTCCGCGCCGATATGATGTCGGGACGGCAGATGAACCGGCTCCTGCAGGGTGACGTGGGCAGCGGCAAGACGATGGTGGCTCTTCTGACGGCCATCCTGGCCGCTGACAACGGCTATCAGGCCTGCATAATGGCGCCTACGGAAGTGCTTGCCAACCAGCACTACAACGGAGTGCAGAAGCTCATCGCCGGCACGGGGGTGAGCGTTGCCCTTCTTACCGGCAGCACGAAGGCCGAGCAGCGCAGGAAGATTCACAAGCATCTGGAGGACGGCTCAATTGACATAATCTTCGGCACCCACGCCCTTATAGAGAAGGATGTGGTCTTCCGCAACCTGGGCCTTGCTGTCATTGACGAGCAGCACCGTTTCGGCGTTGAGCAGCGCTCCCGTCTGTGGTCGAAATCGCAACAGCTGCCGCACATACTCGTGATGACGGCGACGCCGATTCCCCGCACTCTGGCAATGACTCTCTACGGTGACCTTGACGTGTCCGTGCTCGACGAACTGCCTCCGGGACGCAAGCCCATCAACACGATACACATCACGGAGAACCGGCGCGGCGACCTTTTCAACTTTATGCGCAGGGAGATTGCCGCAGGAAGGCAGGTCTTTGTGGTGTATCCCCTCATCAAGGAGTCCGAGAAGATGGACTACAAGAACCTGGAGGAGGGATATGACATCATACGCGAGGCTTTCCCCGCTCCGGAGTACCGCACTGCGGTGGTCCACGGGCAGCAGAAGGCCGAGGACAGGAAAGTGGATATGGACCTGTTCGTCAGCGGCAGGGCGCACATACTCGTCGCCACTTCAGTGATAGAGGTGGGGGTGGATGTCCCCAACGCTTCGGTGATGGTCATCGAAAGCGCCGAGCGTTTCGGCCTTTCACAGCTGCATCAGCTTCGCGGAAGAGTGGGCAGGGGCGGTGAGAAGTCCTACTGCATCCTTATGACCGGTTATAAGATGTCCAAGGAGTCGCAGCAGCGTATCGAACTGATGTGCAGCACCCAGGACGGGTTCCTACTGGCCGAGGCCGATATGCGTATGCGCGGCCCGGGTGACCTGCAGGGCACCCAGCAGAGCGGCCTGCCCATAGACCTTCATATAGCCAATCTCGGCAAGGACAGCCCTCTTCTTGAAAAGGCCCGTGATTTCGCGTCGAAAGTGCTTGACTCCGATCCTGCCCTGGAGCATTCCGAAAACGCTCTGCTCGCCAGGAGGATGCGCGAGGACGGGACTTCGCTCGAAGATTTTTCCCGGATATCGTGAAACACA
This sequence comes from Bacteroidales bacterium, assembly GCA_045600965.1. GTDB lineage: Bacteria > Bacteroidota > Bacteroidia > Bacteroidales > UBA932 > RGIG6374. The sequence goes on from JAZRYW010000043.1 coordinate 31,838, forward strand.
GGTTTTCCATACTGCTCCTCCTCCCTCTGGCCTTCATCCTCTACAGCCTTGTAGCTGTGACCGTGACCAGGTGGATGCCGGTGTATGTCACTCCGCTTATGGTGGAGCGGAGCATAGCGCACCGCTCGGATGACAGTTTCCATACGCGTCACAAATGGGTGCCTCTGGAAAGGATATCCCCTGAAATGGCAAAGGCCGTGATAGCCAGCGAGGACAACCGTTTTGAAAGTCATCACGGATTCGATTTCGACGAATTGCGCAAGATGGCCGACGAGCACCGCACCAAGGGAAAGAGGATACGCGGGTGCAGCACCATATCGCAGCAGACAGCAAAGAACTGTTTTACTTTCTGCACCGACACCTGGGCCCGCAAGGCGTTGGAGGTTTGGTGGACTTTCCTTATCGAAAGGATATGGGGCAAGGAGAGGATAATGGAGGTCTATCTCAATGTGGCTGAGATGGGAGTGGGGGTCTATGGAGCCGAAGCGGCGGCCAACGTCCACTTCAACTGCACTGCAAAAGAGTTGAACCGCCGTCAGTGCGCGCTGATAGCCGCCTGCCTGCCGAATCCACTCAAGCGCGACCCTGCTCATCCAACAGCCTATCTCGAGAAACGCCAGCGGCAGATTATCTCCCTGGAGAGGAATCTTTCCTATCCCGACTGGATAGATGAATGAGCGATATTGTACTGTTTTTGTAAATGATAAATATCACGCCCCCGGCTATCGACTGACGGCTCAGGATTTAAGCCTGTCGCCGAACTCCATGCTCTGCTGCTCCTCCGGCGGACCTATCATATCATCCACAAGCGCATAAGCCTCGCTGATGAGGTCTTCGGCGTGTGAGACCTGCTCCCTTTCGGTGGGGTCGTCTATTGCGGAGGCATCCGCCGGCAGGGAGGACTCTATCTCGCCGACGCGGTCCTCTATCGAACAGATGGTGTCACCCGTCTTGAGCAGGGTTTCCTTTATGTGCCTCAACTGGTTCACTGCATCCTGCAGCAGCGCTATTCTGGTGGAGTAATCCATATATCTTCCTTTTTCCGGGGCAAAGTTATTCAATTTTGATTATTTTTGTTTTAAGAATTACTTGAGTTGAGTAAATACCTGTTTTGAAATCCATTTTGTTATGATAAAAGTAAATACAGATTCCTACCGGCAGTTCATAGGTCAGCAGCAGATGGCTGACTTCACCGCCAGGGCGCTCGACGCATTCGATGTCCTTCAGCAGGGCAATGGCGCGGGCAACGATTTCCTCGGCTGGAAGACGCTTCCCACCGACATTCCTGAATGTATGATTGAAGAATTCGAAACGGTTTGCCGCGATTGGAAGTCGAAGGGCGTGGACCTTGTCGTGACCATAGGCATAGGCGGCTCATACCTCGGCGCCAAGTGCGCAATCGAGGCGCTCAGCCACAGTTTCGTCCGCAAGCAGGGCGTGCCCCGCGTGGTGTTCGCGGGAAACAACCTTTCCGAGGAATATCTCGCTGAACTTATGGATCTCGCAGAACAGTGCAACGTGGCCTGCGTGGTTATCTCCAAATCCGGCACAACCACCGAGCCTGCCGTTGCATTCCGCATTTTCAAGAAGTTCATCGAGGACAGATACGGCCGCGAGGAGGCATCGCAGCGCATTGTCGCCATCACCGACGCTCACAAGGGCGCGCTCAAGACCCTTGCCGACGGTGAAGGTTACCGCAAATTCGTGGTGCCCGACAATGTGGGCGGACGCTATTCGGTCCTGACTCCGGTCGGCCTGCTGCCCATAGCCCTGGCAGGTTTCGACGTGCGCGCCCTTCTTGCCGGAGCAGAGCTCGAGCGCAAGGCCCTTCAGGAACGCTCCGCATCGAATCCGGCCGTGCAGTACGCCGCCGCGCGCAACGCATATCACAGCGTGGCAGGCAAGGCCGTTGAGATACTTGTCGTCTATAATCCGAAACTCACATATCTCGCCGAATGGTGGAAACAGCTCTACGGCGAATCCGAAGGCAAGGAGGGGAAGGGCATATATCCCGCCTCCGTCACCAATACGGCAGACCTGCATTCTATGGGCCAGTTCATTCAGGAGGGCAGCCGCGTGATGTTCGAGACAGTGGTAAACGTCGAGAACTCCAACCGCAGCGTGACCATAGGCACAGACCCTCAGAACCTTGACCAGCTCAATTTCCTTGCAGGGATGCCCGTCAACCGCTGCAACGCGATGGCCCGGCTGGGCACGCGCCTTGCCCACCTTGACGGAGGAGTGCCGCAGATTGAGGTCTCGATTGACCATATATGTGAGGAAAGCCTCGGGGCAATCTTCTATTTCTTCGAGTTCGCCTGCGGAATCAGCGCATATCTGCTCGGCATAAATCCGTTCAACCAGCCCGGAGTGGAGGCGTACAAGAAGAATATGTTCGCCCTTCTCCACAAACCGGGATATGAAGAGGCTACGGAAGCCATACTGAAAAGGTTATGACAGCTAAGGCCTCGTGGAGGAAGTCCCCGCTGACTGAACAAATTCCGTCATCAGGTCGAGAACCTCTTCCGAGATTGTCTCGCTTATTTGAGAATATTCACCCGGCAGCCCGCTGGAGCAGTGCTGGAACAGATGGTTGAGATGCGGCAGGACAACGGTGGTGAAGTTGGTCTTGCCGTGCTCTGAGCATATGGCTTCCAGCGCCGTGATGTTCTGGGATGCAACCACCTGGCTGTCCCTGTCACCGTTCAATGCCAGAGCGGGGCACCGGGTGGCGACAATGTCTTCCGTAGGGTCATATTTCTGGAACCAGAACATCCAGGGATCGAGCGCCTGTCTGATCACGGTCTCCTTCTGATCTTCTGGCGCTCCTTCAAGCAGAGCTGAGATGCCCGTGAGAGCATCTTCCGGCTTGTCGGCCTTGTCCAACAGACTGGAGATTGATGACATCAGGGCGGCGTTCGCCTCGATGAAGTCCCTGTCGTAGCCGCTTGCGGAATATATGGCCCTGCGCTGCGCATCAAGGAGGTCGGATCCCTTGACCATAGGGCCGGCAAGCGTGACAATGAAGTCTGCCTTGCCCTGCGAGGCAAGCATAAGGGCAATCAGTCCGCCTTCGCTGTGGCCTATGACACCCACCTTGACGAACCCCCTGCCACGGAGCATTTCAACCGCACCCAGAGCGTCGAGGGAATAGTTAAGGGTGGTGGCTCCGCTTTGGCCGCTTTCCGACTCCCCGGCTCCCCGGTCGTCATATCTGAATACTGCGATGCCGTTGCGGCTCAGACGGTCGGCTATTACGGCGAATGGCTTGTGGCCGTATATCTCCTCGTTGCGGTCCTGCGTGCCGCTGCCGCTGACAAGGACAACCGCGGTGGAGGCCGTTCCGCCTTCCGGCAGGGTGAGGGTCCCGGCAAGCGTCAGTCCGCCGTCCTGACTGTGGAAGCGCACCTCCTCCTCGATATAGGGGAACGGGCCCTTCGGATCCTGCGGCCTTTGCGCCTTCGGTTCACGCTCACCTTTCTTGAGAGCCAGCGGCAAGGTCAATCCGTTCTGAGTGAAGTTGCCGGAAATGTTCCCCATAAAATGCAGGCCGTTGAAGGATGCTCTCAGGGAATTCATCTCAATGTTCACGTTGAGCCCGTCGAAAGATATCAGGCATTCTATTCCATACGCTCCCTGCTGGGGGACATCGAGCGTGGCGGCATAACCGTCATCACTGATTTTGATGTCGAAACATATCGTCAGCTCCGATCCGCCCGCGTTGATGGCTCCCTTCCAGTAGCCTTCGATTCCGTCCGGGAGCGCGTGTGCGGCTGAACAGGCCCCCAGCAGCGCTATGACAAACGCGAGCGCATTCCTTAATCCTTTCATTTTTCCGATGACTGTTTTGGAAGCCTTCCGCTTTTGCGGAGGGCTTCGTTGATTATCCATTGTATCTGGCCGTTGGTGCTGCGGAATTCATCCGCAGCCCAGCGTTCCAGAGCCTCCATCGTGGCGCCGTCAATGCGCAGGACGAAGCTTCGTGAGTTTTCCTTTTCGCGGGCCATCAGTAGAGAGTCCCCGAATTTACTACAGGCTGTGCCGGCTCGTCGCCGCAGAGAACAACGAGAAGGTTGCTGACCATTGCGGCCTTGCGCTCCTCGTCAAGGTTGACCACGCCTTCCTCCTTGAGCTTGTCCAATGCCATCTTCACCATACTTACCGCACCTTCGACTATCTTCTCACGGGCTGAGATGATGGCGTCGGCCTGCTGGCGGCGGAGCATCACGGCTGCTATTTCAGGAGCGTAGGCGAGGTAGTTGATGCGGGCTTCAGTGACGTGGAGTCCGGCCATCTCGAGGCGGTCGTTGAGAGTGCGTGCAAGTTTGTCGTTTATCTCGTCGGCGTTGCTTCGGAGCGTGGTTTCATCGTCCACTGTTGAATTGTCATAGGCATACTGTCCGGCAACCTGACGCAACGCGGCATCGCTCTGCACTCTGACGAAATTCTCGAACGCCTCCGCAAGGGAACGGGCGCCGGAGCCCTTGCCTGCCGTTGTGGTTGCAAGTGACTGGCTGTCTATCTCGAACAATGCCTTGTAGGTGTCCTCGAGTTTCCAGACAAGTACCATACCTATCATAATGGGATTGCCCGCCTTGTCATTCACCTTTATCGGTTCGGGGTCGAGGTTGCGCGCACGCAGGGTTACGCTCTTCTTTGTCAGAAGGGGGTTGACCCAGTAGAATCCCGTCCTTGTGAAGGTGCCGCGGTATTTTCCGAAGAACACGAACACCTTGGCCTCGTTGGGCTCCAGTTTGACGAACCCGTTGCACATCAGGCAGAATATCAGCAGCATAACGGCTCCCGATATGCCCCAGAATGCCGTATCCGTCCTGTCGACTGCTATGAAACAGAAAATTGTGGCCGCAAGAACCGCCAGAGTGAACAATATTGCAATGAAACCGTTCATTGCAATGCCCTTGTAAGAGAATTCCTTATTTTCCATAATGTTTATTTGTTTAAAATGATATCAAAATGATATCACAAAAATAGGGTGTGTTTTTTATATGTCCAAATATTTTCTGCAATTTTTTGGTTATTTTTGCGGTATGGAAAAAGGCAGACTCTTCCTTATACCCACGACCTTGGGCGATACGGCCCCTGAGGCCGTGATTCCCTTTCCGACGCTCGAACTGCTCAAGTCGATCGGCATCTTTGTAGTGGAGGAGACGCGCACCGCCCGCCGTTTCCTGTCGAGGGCCGGATTGAAAGGCTCTGTGGATTCTCTTGAATTTTACGAACTCAACGAACACACCGATCCCTCTATGGCGGAGCAGTATGTGCGTTTCCTGCTTGAAGGAAAGGACGTGGCTGTCATCTCCGAAGCCGGACTGCCCGCAGTGGCGGATCCGGGGGCCCTTCTTGTGGAACTCTCCCACAGGTATGACATAGAGGTGATACCCCACGTCGGACCTTCGTCGCTGATGATGGCTCTAATGAGTTCCGGAATGAATGGACAGTGCTTCGCATTCAACGGCTACCTTCCCGTGAAATCCGAAGAGAGGCGCGCCAGGATACAGGAACTCGAAAAGATCTCCGCAAGACTCAGGCAGACCCAGATAATGATAGAGACCCCATACCGCAACGATGCTCTTATGGCGGACATACTGTCGTCCTGCCGGCCCATGACGAGGGTGTGCATCGCCGCCGACATAACTCTTGAAACACAGACAATCAGGACCCGTACGGTGGAGCAGTGGAGAAAATCCCCCGTCACCATAGGCAAGCGGCCGTGCGTGTTCCTGATACTGGCTTGACAATGGACAGAATGAAAGCGATATTCCAACTTGATGAGATGCGCTTCCACGCCTATCACGGCTGTTTCGATTTCGAACGTCGCGAGGGCGGAGTGTACAGCGTTTCCATCAGTTACACCCTGGACATAACCGAGGCATCCCAAACCGATGACATCAAAGATGCCGTGGACTACCCGAAAGTATATGACGTGGTAAGGCGCGAGATGGAGACATCCTCGAACCTGCTCGAGCATCTTGCTCCCAGGATAGGCCGCGCCGTGAAGGCCGAATTTCCTCAGATAGAACAGATTACCGTAAGGATTGAGAAGCTGCGCCCGCCTATGCAGGCCGACATACGCGCCGCGGTGATTACTGTCACGCTATGAAAAGGGTTGCGTTTGAAACTCTCGGCTGCAAGCTGAATTTTGCGGAAAGCTCCACACTGGCACGCCGTTTCGAGGCCGAAGGCTACACTGTGGTGAGCCCCGACCAGCCGTCCGACGTGTATGTCATCAACACCTGCTCGGTAACCGAACACGCCGACAAGAAATGCCGCAACATAATCAGGCGTATGCACAGACTTTCGCCCGAAGCCGCCGTTGCCGTCACCGGCTGCTACGCGCAGCTCAAACCGCAGGAGGTGCTTGACATCGAAGGTGTTGACCTGGTGGTGGGGGCGGACCGGAAGGGCGAACTTTTCGAACTTTTGTCGGGACTCCTTTCCACGGACCGCCATAAACGCGCGTATTGCTGTGACACCGAGCATATCTCGAGCATATTCCCCGCCTTCTCCTCAGGCGAGAGGACCCGTTCGTTCCTCAAGGTTCAGGACGGTTGCGACTACCGCTGTTCATACTGCACCGTCCCGCTGGCCCGAGGGCACAGCAGGAACATACCCATAGCCGAACTGGTTGGACAGGCCCGTCGGATTGCATCCTGCGGCATTAAGGAAATAGTTCTCACAGGTGTCAACACGGGTGACTACGGCAGGACAAGCGGCGAGACTTTCGCAGACCTGCTCAAGGCTCTCAATGAGGTTGACGGGATCGGGCGCTACCGCATCTCATCCATAGAACCAAATCTCCTGACACCGCAGACGGTTGAATGGATTGCCGGCGGCACCAAGTTCCTGCCCCATTTCCATATTCCCCTGCAGTCCGGAAGCGACGCCGTGCTTGCAAGGATGCGCCGCCGCTACAACACGTCCGCCTTCGCTTCGAAGATAGATATGATACGCGACTTTATGGAGACGCCTTCCGACCGTTTCACGAAAGTTTTCTTCGGCATAGACGTCATAGTGGGCTTCCCCGGGGAGACCGACGCCGAGTTTGAACAGTGCCGTGCCTTCCTCGAAGGCCTGCGTCCTGCCTTCCTTCACGTCTTCCCTTATTCCAGAAGACCCGGTACGCCCGCATTCTCAATGCCCCTTCAGGTGCCGGAGGATGCCAAGGCCGAAAGGGCACGAATTCTGGCTGAACTCTCCGACAGGCTTCACCGCGAATTCTGTCAGGCCAATGCCGGACGGCGGGATGAGGTGCTTTTCGAAAGCAAGGCCAAGGGAGGCAGAATGTTCGGATACACGCGCAATTACATAAGGGTCGAGCGCCCGTACGATGAATCGCAGATAGGCCGCATAGTTTCTGTCACTGTTTGACGATGTGCTTTTTTTGCTATCTTTGGAACTCGAACTAACCTGAACCTGAACCGGATGACTGAAAATACCAAATCTAAAGTCATTGAGAGAAAGGACATTATGGATGCTATGAAGATGCACGGCCCGATAGGCTGGTGCCTGTCTTCCCTGGCAATGTCCATACTCGGCCTCAACAGGGCGAACAGATGCTTCGCGCGCAACAGCGCCTATGAGGGCCCCGAGTTCTCAAGACACGTTCTTGAAGACCTTGGAATAAGCTGCGACCTGATAGCCAGACAGCTTGACAACATACCTTCCCAGGGCGCTTTCATCACCATATCCAACCACGCTTTCGGAGGCGCCGACGGACTGCTGCTCAGCTCTCTGATAGGAAGCAGACGCCCCGATTACAAGATACTCACCAACTTCATCCTCTCGATGATTCCCACCCTGCGTGACTCCTTCCTCCCTGTGAACCCGTTCACCAACGGTGAAAGCAGGCGGAAAAGCATCGACGGCCTCAGGATGGCGCTCGAGCATCTTGACGGCGGCGGCTCCCTCGGTCTGTTCCCTTCGGGCGAGGTCGCCACATATCACGGCCACGCCTACACCGAGGAGGTGCCCTGGCCGTCCAGTATGATAAAACTCATACGTAACCGCAAGGTGACTGTCGTGCCGGTGTATTTTGACGGAGAGAATTCCCGTCTGTTCCATTTTCTGGGCAGAATCCATCCCATACTCCGCACAGCCAGGCTTCCGAGAGAACTCTTCAACAAGAAGGGAAGGAACATACCGGTACGTATCGGCAAGCCTATAACTCCCTCTGAGATAGCTGAATATGATAATATAGACGAGCTCGGTTCATATCTCCGGGCCAGAGTCTACGCTCTCCAGGCCCAGGTGGGGGAAACCGCAGCCGTCAAGAAGAATCCCAAGGCGGTGGTGCTGCCTGTTGCACAGCCAAAGCCGCAGGAGGACATAATGGCTGAAATAGAATCGATTGAAAGACTCAGGCTTTTCGAAGTCGGCTCCTACAGCTGCTATCTGGCATCGTACGATGACATACCCAACCTTATCCACGAACTCGGGCGCGCCCGCGAGATTACCTTCAGGGCCAATAATGAGGGTACTGACAAGCCGCTTGACCTTGACGGATATGACCGATATTACAAGCACCTCATTCTCTGGCACAACAGGGACTGCCGGATTGCCGGCGCCTACCGTCTTGGAATAGGCTCCGACATTTTTGCCAAAGGCGGGGCAAAGGCATTCTATTCGAGCGATTTCTACGACTACAAACCCGAATTCGACGAAGTGCTCAAGAAGACCATAGAACTTGGCCGTTCGTTCGTGGTGCCTGAATATCAAGGTGATATGATGCCCCTGATGCTGCTCTTCAAAGGGTTGATGCACACAACCTTGCTCTATCCCGATGCCGAATGGTTCAACGGACCGATGAGCATCAGCAATGCATATCCTCTTTTCTATCAAAGTCTAATAGCTCACTATATCACAGAAAGACACAGTTCCAAGGCATATCGTGGGGCCGCATCTCCGCAAACGCCTTTCAAGCCGGATTTCCTCCGCGTTGACAAGGATGCGCTGCTGGGCCACAGGATGGACAGCATAGAGAAGTTCGACCGTGCCCTGCTGCAGCTTTCCGACAGAGAGTTCCGTCTCCCGCCGCTTGTGCGCAAGTATTTGAAGAACAATGCCGAACTGCTTTGCTTCAATGTGGATCCGGATTTCAACTACAGCCTTGACGGACTGATACTTATGCGTATAAAGGGCTTCTCCCGCCAGGAACTTGACCTGATGATGAAGGACGTGGCCTCCGAGGTGGAACGCAGACGCATACTTGAGCGGCTCGGATACAGCGAATGATGAATTCAATCACTTTTCTCGGTACGGGTACATCCCAGGGTGTCCCGATGATAGGCTGCGACTGCGAAGTATGCCGTTCTTCTGACAGCCGCGACAGGCGCCTGCGCACTTCAGCCTACATAGAGTATGAGGGGCTGAAACTTGTCATCGATGCCGGTCCGGATTTCAGATATCAGGCTCTGAGGGCCAACCTGCGCTCCCTGGACGGCGTCCTGCTCACCCATAAGCACAAGGACCATACGGGTGGCCTGGATGACGTGAGGGCAATCAACTACCTTGAAAAAAGGTCTTTCCCCATCTATTGCGAACAGGAAACTTTAGACTCCCTCAGGAACGAGTATTCCTATGCTTTCGCAGAGAACAGATATCCCGGCGCCCCCGATTTCGAAATACATCTGATCGATGAGAATCCGTTTGAGATAAACGGGGTGAGGATAGTCCCGATAAGGGCTATGCATTACAGGCTCCCCGTGCTCGGCTTCCGTTTCGGAGACCTTGCATATCTGACCGACGTCAATCAGATAGACGACAGCCAGATCGAGAAGATCAAGGGTGTCAAGGTGTTTGTCATCAGCACGGTGAGGATGAAGCCTCATATGTCGCATTTCAGCCTTCCCCAGGCTGTTGAGGTTTGCGGAAGGGTGGGCGCTCAGCGCTGCTTCCTGACCCATATCTCACATCAGCTGCCCGTATATTCCAGACTTGTTGAGATAGACGAACTCAGGGGTACCAACGTTACACCCGCATACGACAATCTGAGGGTTGAATTCTGATTATTCCGCCGAGGCGACAGCCTTTGCGGCGAGTATGCCGTCCACTGCGCTGGAAACTATGCCTCCGGAATATCCCGCACCTTCGCCGCAGGGGTATAAGCCCTTGAGTGAGACGTGCTGCATCGTTTCCGGATCCCTGGGTATCCTTACGGGAGACGAGGTCCGTGACTCACAGGCCAGAAGGAGGGCGTCGTTGGTGTAGAAGCCCTTCATCCTGCGGTTGAATTCAGGCAGCGCCACCCGCAGTCTCGATACGACGCTCTCGGGAAGCAGTTCGTGCAGAGGGGCGCTCATCACTCCGGGGGCATATGAACTGCGGGGAAGGTCCCTTGAGACGGTCCTTCTGCAGAAGTCCATCATCCTCTGGCCCGGCGCCTTGAAACTTCCCGTGAATTCGAACATCCGCCTTTCAACGTCCCTCTGGAACCTGAGCAGCGCCAGCGGGCCGAATTTTTCGTACTGGGGCAGGTCGCCCGGCTCCACGGAGCACACTATTCCGGCATTGGACCATTTGGAGTTGCGCTGCGAGTTGGACATTCCGTTGAGCACCACGGTCCCCGGCTCGGTCATCGAAGGGACAAGTATGCCTCCGGGACACATACAGAACGAGAACACTCCCCGTCCTTCGACCTGGGTGACAAGCGAATACTCTGCGGCGGGCAGATAAGGCTGATATTTCCCGTGATATTGTATCCGGTTGATGGTCGAGGCCGCGTGCTCCGCCCTGACTCCGAGTGCGAAACCCTTTGCCTGAAGTTCCCATCCACGGCTTTCGAAGAGTTCGTATATGTCGTGCGCGGAATGACCGGTGGCCAGTATCACAGCTTCAGATTCGTACTCGCTGCCGTCCTTGCCGCGCACTTTCCATACCTTTCCGTTCCTGGCGATGTCGGTGACCCTGCACCCGAAATGGTATTCGCCGCCGTATGATTCCACGGTGTGGCGCAGGTTCTCTACGATCCCGGGGAGACGGTCGCTGCCTATGTGCGGGTGGGCGTCTATGAGAATTGACGCTTCGGCGCCGAAATTGACCAGTTGCTGCAGCACTTCGCGTATGTCGCCGCGCTTGTTGGAACGTGTGTACAGTTTGCCGTCGGAGAAGGTGCCTGCGCCGCCCTCTCCGAAACAGAAGTTGCAGTCGGGGTTGACGGTCCCCGCCTGCGTGATGGCGGCCATATCGAACTTGCGTGAATGTACGTCTCCTCCCCGTTCGAGGATTATAGGCCTGAGGCCTTCCATTATGAGCCTCAACGCCGCGAACAAACCTGCCGGGCCGCTTCCCACGACAACCACCGGCTTTGCCCCGTGGACGTCGCGGTAGGGCGGAAGTGTGTAGCGCTCAGGTTCCTTTTCATCCTTCTTCCAGGCGACAAGCCTATATCTGCAGATTATGTCGCTCTGGCGCGCATCCAGCGAGCGCCTGGTGACGATCACCCCGCCCAGGCCTTCCGGCTTGATGCCCATCGCCTTTGCCGCAGCTTCGCGGAACTGTTCCTGCGTGGGGCTTATCCTTGCGTGGAATGTGGTCTCGAATTCTTTCATTGCGCATTCATACTTGCCGCACGGGCCACAGGCGCTGCGTCAAGGGGGCATAGCAGGCCGGCCTTGAACTTGAACAGCCCGCTTATGGCTATCATCGCGGCATTGTCAGTGGTGAATCTGAACTCCGGGACGAAAGTCGTCCAATGGCGCTTGAGGCCTTCGGCCACTATCCTGTTCCTGAGCCCGGAGTTGGCGGATACTCCGCCGCCTATGGCTATATTGGTGATTCCCGTCTGCTTGACGGCCTTCAGCAGTTTGTCCATAAGTATGTCGATCAGATCCTTCTGGAAAGATGCGCAGATGTCGGCCTTGTTCTTTCCGATGAAGTCGGGATCTTCCTGCAGACGGTCACGAAGGAAGTAGAGCAGGGAAGTCTTGATTCCGCTGAAACTGTAATCGAGGCCGGGGATGTGCGGCTTTGCGAAACGGAAGCGGTTTTCGTCGCCTTCCCCGGCGAGCCGGTCAATGACCGGTCCTCCCGGATATCCGAGCCCCATATGCTTGGAGCATTTGTCGAAAGCCTCCCCCACAGCGTCGTCTATGGTGTGGCCGAGTATTTCGAAGTCGAGGTAGCCGTTCACCTTGACAATCTGGGTGTGTCCTCCCGAGACAAGAAGGCAGAGGAAGGGAAATTCCGGCTGCCTGTTCTCACGTCCCTCCACTTTTATGAAGTGGGAGAGGATATGGCCCTGAAGGTGGTTCACCTCCACAAGCGGCTTGCCTGTGGACAGTGCAAGGCCCTTGGCGAAGGACGTGCCCACGAGAAGCGACCCAAGTAGTCCGGGGCCCCTGGTGAACGCAATGGCGTCTATGTCGGACATTGTGATTCCGGCCTGCCTGATTGCTGCGCTGACGCAGGGGAGTATGTTCTGCTGATGGGCTCTGGATGCCAGTTCGGGAATGACTCCGCCCCACTGGCGGTGCACCTCCTGTGAAGCCATTACGTTGGAAAGCATCCACTGCCCGCGTATGACGGCGGCGGATGTGTCATCACAGGATGACTCGATGCCAAGTATAGTATATTCCTTCTCCATATATTTCAATGCTTGTCGGCACGCAAATTTACGGAATATTTGGTATATTTGTGAGTTAAAGTTGAATCACCATAAAACCGATCTGGAAAATATCCGTTGCAGTCCTTCTGCTCCCTGTGACACTGCTGCTGACGGTGGCGGCGCTTATGAACTTTCCCAAAGTGCAGACCGCTGTGGGAAGGAAGGTTGCGGAAATAGTCAGCAACCGTATAGACGGCAATATAACTTTCGACGGCATCTATCTGTCGATACCCAACCGTATCATCATAGACAGCCCCTGCATCACCTCGTCAGCCTCAGACACGCTCTTTGTCAGCGAAAGGCTGAGCGTGACCATAGATGCGACCTCCCTGCTCAAGGGCGAATACAAAGTCCATACGTTCTTCGTCAAGGGCGGATTCTTCAACCTGCACACCTATCCTGACGGGCACAGCATCATCACCGACGTGTTCGGCGCCCCCAAGGACACTTCATCCTCCAAGATTCAGCTGTGCGCCTCCCTGCGCAAACTCGAACTGAAGGACTTCCGCTACAGGATGCTTGACGAATATCGCCCAGTTCCCGATATCGGTCACGCGATGAACTTCTCCGACCTCGACGTGAGCGGCATAACGCTCTACTGCGACAAGATAAGGTTCTGCTCCGACACCCTCAAGGCCCGGATAAAGTCCCTGAGCGCAAGAGAGAAAAGCGGCTACGTGCTTGAAAAGCTCTCAGGAGAGGTGACCGTAGGGCCTGAAGGCGTCAACATCGATGACCTCCTGATAGAGGACAGATGGTCCCGGGTGAGGAGCACTTATCTCAAGCTCGGTTTCCACGGCGTGGCGGATCTCAACGACTTCATCTCCAAAGTCAACCTCGGCGCCAATTTTAGAGATACATATCTGGATTTCACCACATTGTCCTATTTTGCAGGCAGTCTTGAGAAGATGAAGCTCAAACTGCTTGTCGACGGAGATGTAAGCGGTCCGGTTGTGAGCCTTCATTCCCGTTCGCTTTATGTGCGCAGCTCCACTGAGGAGAGCATCATAGACCTGGGATTCAGCCTCGTCGGCCTCGACGAGCCTGACGTGGCTATGCTCGACGTGCAGATACGCAACTGCAGGACAACCTGCGCTGATGTGGCGCGCATACTGGCTTCGCTCAATGACGGCCCCGTCAATCCGACCGTGGCCGGTTTCGCGCCCGGTGAGGTCTTTACCTTCAGTGGCAGTCTCGACGGCTTCTTCACCGACCTCGTTGCTTTCGGACGTCTTGACTCCAATCTCGGCGCCATAGACGTCGATATGCTTATGGGCAGCGCCGACGCAGAAAACTTCAAGCTGACCGGCAATATTGCCGCCGTCGATTTCGAGGCGGGCCGATTCATAGACAATGACAGGCTCGGGAGCGTTTCCTTGTCGGCCACTGCTTCCGCCAACATCGCCTCGGACAGGAAAAACACTTCGGTAAGGCTTGATACGCTTGCCATAGACAGGATAAGGTTCAACGGATATGACTACGGAATGATATCCGGAAACGGCAGCCTGCGCTACGATGAGTTCGAGGGTATGGTCAGAGGGGATGACCCTAATCTGAATTTCCTTTTCCACGGCCTTCTTCATCTCATTCCTGACAGCAGGCTGTCACGCTACAACTTCGACCTTTGGCTCGGTAACGCAGACCTTCACGCCCTGAATTTCGACAAGCGTGACACTTCCAGGGTAAGCTTCCACACGAGCGTGGATCTTGACCGCACGAAGGAGGGCGCAATGACAGGCGACGTGGGCATAGACGACCTCGTGCTGACCGAACCGGGAGGCAAGCATCCGATAGACCATATCGGAATTAATTTCCGCAACGATGACCTTCACCACGAAGTCCGGCTGCAATCCGGCATAGCCGATGCATCCTTCGAGGGCAACGCCCCCATCCTCGATTTCGTGTCCGACCTTAAGAGCCTTACTCTCAACAGCGAGTTCTGGAACCTTTCCTCTCCCCGTTACGCCAGTGCTGAACCCATTGGACACGAATATTCCTTCAGCCTTCTTACAGGAGGACTGGAGGATGTGCTGAGTTTCTTCGCGCCCGGCGTATTCATTGCCCCCGGCACAAGTCTGGACCTTTCCCTGTCAGCCAACGACAGCCTGACGATGCGTTCCGCATCCGATCTGGTGGCCTTCGGCAACAGCCTTGTGAGGAATCTCACCGTGGAGGGACATAACGGCTCTCAGATGCTGTCAGTAGATCTCGGAGCCGAGGCCCTGCACCTGGGCGCACTCAAGCTTTCATCAAACCGCCTGTCGCTCACGGGCGATGACAACGTCGCCGGCGCATCATACAGCTGCTTCAACGAAGGTGACCCGGGAAGTTCGGCCAGGCTTGATCTTGCCGTGGAATTCACCGACACCCTGGTTTCCCCCTACCGTATGGTGGCTTCGATATTCAAGTCGAACGTGGACCTCTACGGTGACAGATGGACCATCGAGCCTGCGAAGGTTTCGATGCGAAAAGGTTTTTTCGACATAGACGGCCTGCATATCCATAACGGGGACCGCTCGATAATGGCCAACGGCAAAGTTTCCGCATCACCCCGGGACAGTATCAGCGTTGAGGTAAGTGACCTTGACCTTATGGTGTTCAATCCTTTCCTCTCGTCCGTCGACGGACTTGACCTGAAGGGCGTACTCAATGTGGACGGCACCGCCGCAGGTGTGCTCGGCACGCCGATGATCGATATGAACGGCGACATCGACGGCCTGTACGCTTTCGGCAAGGAGATGGGCGACCTGCTTCTCACATCGGAATACGACGATGACAAGAAAGCCTTTGACATATCCCTGCTCAACATAATGGGAAAGGAAATGCCCTTGCGTGTGGACGGAACCTTCGCTCCACAGACAGGCCTGCTGGCTCTGAATTCATCATTGAAGGACTTCAGCATAGACTGCTTCGCGCCTCTTGCATCCTCAGTCTTCAGCGAACTTTCCGGAGGCCTCTCCGGGGACATATCGGTGTCGGGGCCGCTCGACAGCCTCTCTCTGGCCTGTGAAAACGGACATTTCGACGACGTGAGGATGAGAATCGATTTCACTGACGTGCCTTATACTCTAAACGGCCCGTTCACCATCGACGACAAGGGCATACACTTCGACAATATCGCCCTCCGGGATGATTATAATGGCACGGGTACCGTCTCCGGCGGCATAGACCTCGGAGGCTTCCGCAACATAGTCCTCGACACCCGCGTGCGTTTGGAAAACGCTCTCGGGCTGGACAACGGACCGCTGCAGTCACCGTCATTCTACGGCAGGCTTTTCTGCGACGGGCGTGTACGCATAAACGGACCGTTGAATGACCTGGCCCTCAGCGTGACTGCCACCACACTTGAAAACACGTCTCTTTACATCCCTCTTGGAAACGCCGCTGCGCAGTCGAACAAGATTCTGACATTCATAAATTCCAATGAAGTCAAGGATGTGTATAGTGTATATGACTCGCTTCTGGTCGCTCACGACAAGATGAACGTTTCACCTTCGCGGCTCGCCATAAACATCAATGCCACCGCAACCCCCGAAGCCGAGGTCAACCTCGAACTGAACAAGACTTCAGGTGATGTTGTCAAGGCGAGGGGCCAGGGGATGATAAACGTGGCCATTGACGACTCCAAATCGCTTTTCGACCTCAAGGGCGACTATACTATCACGGAAGGCGACTACCGTTTCGTCTTTATGGGCCTTGCTGCAAGGGACTTCACGGTGGATCCGGGCGGCACCATAAAGTTCAACGGCAACATTATGGATTCCGACCTCAATCTCTCGGCCAAATACCGCACGAAGGCTTCGATAGGGACGCTGATCGCCGACACCACTTCAGTAAGCTCCAGACGCAACGTCGACTGTTTCATTAACGCCACGGGCAAACTTTCAAATCCTCAGATGAACCTTTCGATGGATATCCCTGACCTTGACCCCACAACGAAGGGCCGTGTGGAGACGGCGCTCAACACCGAGGACAAGGTTATGAAGCAGTTCGTATCCCTGCTTCTGTCAGGCTCTTTCCTGCCCGACGAACAGTCCGGCATCGTGAACAACACCACGCTGCTGTATTCAAATGCCTCGGAGATGCTGGCAAATCAGGTCAACAACATACTCAAACAGCTTGATATACCTCTTGACATAGGTTTCAACTATCAGCCCGGAACCAATCAGAAGGATATGTTCGACGTCGCTGTCTCAGCACAGCTGTTCAACAACCGTGTCACCGTGAACGGCAATCTGGGTAACAAGCAGTATGTAGGCGGTTCGAACAATGACCTGGCCGGCGACATCGACGTGGAGATAAAGGTGGACAAGGCCGGGAAGTTCAAGGTCAACCTGTTCTCGCATTCGGCAGACCAGTTCACCAACTATCTCGATCAGACACAGCGCAACGGCGCGGGCCTCGTCTACCAGCAGGAATTCGACACCTTCAGGGAATTCATACGCAACACTTTCTGGAGCAAGTCCCGCAGGGAGGAGTATGAGCGGCAGCAGGCCGAGTCGAGAAGGACGCGGCTCAGGCAGCCGGCACCTTAGTTGCAGCCTCCACCGCAGCCCCCTTCGCAATCACCGGAGCAGCTTGAGCAGCCTTGCGAACAGTTGCATCCCCCGGATGCGCGTTCGCCGTAAAGGCCTTCCGTCATTTCCTTTTCTGTCGCTTCGCGTACTGAAACAACCTTTCCTGTGAAATTAAGGACCTTGCCCGCCATAGGATGGTTGAGGTCTATCTTTACGGAAGTTTCACCGATGGAAAGTATCCTGCCCTGGAGCACCTGGCCGGAACCGTTGCTCAGAGGGATGACATTGCCTTCCACAAGTATCTGAGCGCGCTGTTCGCCTTCCAGACCGGCGAAGGCCTCCATAGGGAGGTCGATTATGCAGTTGGGGTCGGCTTCTCCGTAGCCTTCCTTGGCGGAAAGGGTGAATTCGAAGCTGTCGCCTTCCTCAAGTCCCTTGACGTTTTCCTCGAATTTGGGCAGAAGATATCCCATTCCGAAGATGAATCTCAACGGTTCACCTTCCCTTGATTTGTCGGCAACCTGTCCGTCAACCACAAGTGTGTAGTCGAGAGCGACCACTTTGTCATTATCGATTTTCATAATTCTGTCCTTTAACTATTATTATCCGAATGCAAAAGTAAGCATTTTACACAATATTCACTTTCCATCTCCAACGAAGATCACACACCGCTTGCCAGTACGTCCGAAAAGGCGAGGGTGGGGGTGCGCCATTTGGATTTGGTCGCAGGGTCGTCTCCTATGGCGGTGACATTGTTCCAGAGTTCGCGCAGATTGCCGGTTATGTTCATTTCAGACACGGGGCGGACCTTCACGCCGTCTTCGAACAGGAAGCCCTGTATGCCGTAGGAAAAATCGCCTGTGGCGATGTTCTGATTGCCTCCGTTGAAACCTGTCACGAGTATGCCGCGGCCTGTAAGGCGCAGTATCTCTTCAAGGGACAGACCGCTTCCGCCCGGCTTGAGACAGGCCACGGATATGCCGTCGGCAGTCGGTTCCATTCCCATCTTCAGGGCATAGTAGTTGCTGACGTATCCGTGTTTGAGGACACCATCCTCAATGACAGCGGTCCTGCGTGTGGCAATTCCGTCAGAATCGAACCACCTTGCGCCGATTGCTCCGTAGAGGTGGGGGTCGTCGATGAGAGTGAGCCTGTCGGAGAATACCTTCCTGCCGAAGGAATCCAGAAGGAAAGAGCTTTTCTGCTGCAGGGCGGGACCGCTGACCGCCGTGATGAGGGGAGTGAGCAGTTTCGCCGCGGCCGTGTTCTCCACTACGATGCTGTATCTGCCGCTTTCGAGCGGTGTCGGGTCAATGCTGTCAAGCGCCCTCTTCAATGCTTTCCTGCCGCAGCCTTCAGCCTTGAGGGTGTCCAGACGCTGTGAACTTTCAAACCAGTATCCTTCAGGACGGCTGTCACCGCCGCCCTTCACAGTGCAGCTTACGCTCAAGACGTGACTGGTCTGACTTTCCTCTCCCTCGAAGCCCTGGGAGTCGGTCATATAATTATAGTATGACGCGTCGGCATATTCCGCCTCCACGCTTATTATCCTGCTGTCCGTGCCGTATATCTCCTTTGATGCTGAAATCGCCATATTGCGGCGATATGCCGGATTCCTGTCTTCCAGGGACGGGTCGAACTGGCCGAGATCCGGGGATGGACCCTTGTAGTACAGCCGCTTTTCGGGAAGAGAATGGCAGGGATCTGCCTCTATCAGGGCAACTGATTCCAGAGCGCGGTCGATCAGGGCCTCGATCTGCCCGCAATCGAGAAGGTTGGATGAGAATTCGCCGTAGCGTCCGTCCCGGCTGAGCATCACAACGATGGATGACGAGCCCGAACTGAACACGTTGTCTATGACGTTGTCACGGACCAGGCACGACGCTTCGCATCCGTAGCCGTAGCAGACCCGGGCGAAGTCGGCGCCTTGTCTGAGCGCATAATCCAATGCATATTCCGCGGTTTCCTTTCCCTTGACCATATCATATTCCTCCAACTGTAAGGCCTTCGACAAGCACGGTCGGCATTCCGCACGAGACGGGACAATACTGTCCCTTGCCGCAGGTCCAGGTGCCGTCGTCAATCAGGGGATCATTGCCTACAGCCGTGATGGCCGCCAGCGCTCCGGGCCCGTTTCCGATAATGTTTATGTCCTTGACCGGACGGGTCAGTCTTCCGTTCTCGATGATGCGGCCGTTCTTCACGTAGAAGGTGAAGTCTCCGGCTCCTATCTGCACCTGTCCGTTGGAGAAGGTGTCGACATAGATGCCGCTGCTGACCTGCGCGATGATGTCTTCAGCTGACGCCTTGCCGCCTTCCATATAGGTGGCCCGCATACGTGGGAGAGGGGAGAAGCGGAATGATTCACGCCTGCCGTTGCCTGTGGGCTGCACGCCGTAGAATGCGGCGCTGATGCGGTCGTGCAGGTAGGACTCCAGCCTCCCGTCCCTGACCATATATGTCTTCTGCCCGGCCGTGCCCTCATCGTCGAAATTGACGCTGCCCCGGTTGAAGGGTATCGTCCCGTCATCCACTACGCTAATTTCGGGAGAGCATATCATCTTTCCCATCCTGTCGGCGAAGATGGACGTGTTCTTCCTGTTGAAATCAGCTTCGAATGCGTGTCCAATGGCTTCGTGGAGAAGTATGCCGGAGCCTCCAGCCCCCATCACCACGCTCATCCTGCCGCCCTTCGGCCTTACCGCCTCAAAAAGGACGGCGCATTTCGACACGGCCTCGGATGCAAGCGTATGCGCCAGAGCGCTGTCGATCATCGAAAGACCCCGTCTCAGGCTCCGACCCGCGGAGGCTGTCTCGATATGTGAGCCCCGGGCCATCACCACCGAAACGGAAAGTGACGTCATAGGGCGTATGTCGTGAAACGTGTTTCCGCAGGAATTTGCGAAAAGAATGTCCGAGAATGTGTGTGAGAGCCTTGCCGTGACCTTGCATACGCGGCTGTCGGCGGAACGCGCCGCTTCGTTGAGCTCCAGCATCAGAGGCGCCTGCTCCACGGCTTTCATCCTGCCGTCGGATGCCGTGAAAGGGTGGACGTCCCCGCCTTTGACGGCTTTGAACGGAGGTATGACCGTGACGGATGGACCTGTCGAGGCTATCGCGGCCGCGGTGCGGGCGGCCTTGCGCATTTCGGGCATCGTGACGGTCTCGGTATATGCATATCCGGTGCGGTCTCCGTCAAGAACCCTTACGCCCATACCGCAGTCCACGTCATACATAGTCGTGTCCACCTTGCCGTCGCGCATAACCAGTTCCTCTGAAGCGCTGTATTCGAAGTACAGATCGGCATAGCTGCCTCCGCTGCGCAGAGCCTCCGCCAGAAGCTGTGACGCTTCCTGCGGCCCGACTCCGAAGCGGTTTAAACCAAAGAGACTGCCACCGGGGCAGTCTCTATTGTGTTGATCCATAAATTCGAACATTCAGCAGAGCATTCAAAAAAGATCAACCGCTTTAACTTTGATCACCTCTCCCTTGACTGCAAAGGCAAGCTCTGAATCGGTTGCTTTCTTCTCGGAGAGCAGTCTGCTGAAGGTGAGGTTCAGACTATAGGCCAGATTGTCCTTTAGTCTGCTGGTCTCCATTTCGCTCATAATTGATCAGTAGGTTATATAAGGTTTTATTGTGTATCCTTGTCTCCATCTGGGAGCCGCCTTCTGCGATGAACTCGAACCTCGTCTTGGAATTGTCTATCAATATCCAGTAGTCCGCAAGAGGGATATAGATGTTAAGCAGATTACTTATCCCCTGGAAATACCGGCGCAGAATGGTCTGCTCCGCGACGTCGTGTCCGCCTGAAATGACTCTCAGTCTGACTCTTTCAACTGCCAGGTCGGGTACGCTGAGCCAAAGGTAGAACAGCGAAATCTGATATCCCTGTGCTTTGGCTTCCTTGATGATGGTGGACAGGGTGCGGGTAGCGAGAGTGGTTTCCATAGCGAAATCATCCTTCCTGGATATGAGTTCGTTGATTCGGCTTACCATCAGCATACTCGCTCTGAGCGCCATCCTTCCGGGATCCACGGGGTCGAGACGCTTTGCTATCTCGTCGGCGTTGACGTACTCGGTGCATTCAAGCATTTCCGGCAGCATAGTGTATGATGCCGTTGTCTTTCCGGCACCGTTGCAACCTGATATGATGAACATCTTTGGCATATTCAAAGAACACGTACAGCAACAAAGTTATGAAAATAAACCTTGAATTCCAAAAATGAATGAAAAAAAGAGAGGATGACCTCCAAGTCCATAAGAACTCTTCAGTCATCCTCTTCGTTACTATCTCGTGAACAACGGCTATTTGTTCTTCTTGTAGCGCTGGTAGAATTTGTCCACGCGGCCTGCGGTGTCGACGAGTTTCATCTTGCCCGTGTAGAAGGGGTGGGATGTGTTGGAAATCTCTATCTTGATCAGAGGGTAGGTCACGCCTTCGATGTCGATGGTTTCCTTGGTGGGAGTGCAGGAACGGGTGATGAACACGTGTTCGTTGGACATATCCTTGAATGCTACGAGACGGTAGGATTCGGGATGGATTTCTTTCTTCATTTCTTTTTCATTATGATTTTGGGACTGCAAAGATATAACAAATCCCTTAATAACCAAACAAAATCATCATTTTATCCTCACGGGCTGGTCGTCATAGAGCAGATACTTCTTCGCCTTGCGTATCCATTTCTGCTCCTCCACCTTTATGTGCTCCCTGAGTTCGGACTCGGTGATGCCGCCCTTTATGTAGGCCGAACAGGCTTCGTCAGCCGCAAGGATATCGAAATCGTCCGTCAGACGGAAGTCCTCGGGGAAGGTCCCGGCAACGAACCTGATGCACTTCAACGAATGCAGGAGGGAATGGTATTGCAGGGATGCGTCCGCCATCATATGGAAACCGAAGCATACCTGCCCGCTGTAGATTCCGCTCTGCGGGGTGAACTGCTCCCAGCGTATGTGCAGGCCCTCCTCCGCGAGCGGCCCTCCTATGGCATTCCATAGGGCGTTGTCCGACAATTCGGGAAGACGCATCATAAAGGGCGCTCCGAAGCGTTCGTAAGGGCGTGAAGTGCCTATCCCGCACGAGACGTTGGTGCCGTGCCAGAGGTAGTGTCCGCTGTAGAATGTGGCTGAGAAGAAACCGGCCCTGTCTTCCCCGAAAGGGACGGCCCAGGGCATCAGGGTGTAGGATCTGGCTTCCGCCGATATGATGTGCAGAGCGAAGTTCGAGGCGAGATCGGCCTGGAACATACCCGCAATCTCACCTATGGTGAGGCCGTGACGGGGCGGAAGCCCGGGCGCGGACTTGGAGGTGACAAAGGTCCTGGGTGAAGCCGATCCCTCCACCGTCCTCCCGGAGGGGTTGTAGCTGTCGATGATGTAGACCGATATCTGCAGGGAGGCGTCACTGATCCATTTGAAAAGTGCGTACAGCGTGTTCACGGCCGGATCGAAACGTGAGCCTATGTCGTGCAGTGACACTATGATGGCATCGGTCCGGGCAAGACTTTCCCTGACACGTCCGTCGGGCATCAGGCCGTCACCGGTGGTGAAGGGGATGAATTCCGTGCCGGGCATCATTGCCTCCATCGCGGCTGTCCGGCCGGGACCTTCGTCGAACAGCCCGCTGGCGGGGAAGAACACCGTCTTGAGATGATATTTGCGTGCCACGGTCTCGAACAGATATTCTCCTTCGTCAGGTGACCAGCAGCTACGGTCACACAGCATTGCCAGACGGCCACGCCTCAGGGTGAGGTCCGGCTGCTCGAGAAGAGGCGTTGTCCTGAATGAAAACATAGGGCCTGTGGTTTACTTCCTGCAAAGATACATTCTTCCACGATACTTTGTATCTTTGTCAGTTCAAAGAACCGTTATGGATTTCATTGAGCTTGCCGACAAATACAACGACCCCGTATATTTCAAGACCGACCCGGTAGTTTTCCCCACCCATTTCGCTACGCAGTTCAAGGAAGGCCGCGCTTCGCTGCAGGATGTGGAAGTAGCCGCGGTGTTTGCCGCCCATTTCGCCTGGGGCCGCAGGGATATGATAGTCCGTGACACCCGCCGCCTTATGGACGAGATGTCCTGGAGGCCCTATGACTATGTGATGAAGGGGCTGTGGCGCTGTGACCATACCAGCGCGCACCGCACCGTGATGTGGGACGATGTGGCCGCGATATGCTCGAGGATAAAGACTCATTACGACGCTTCCCCGACTCTCGAGAGGCTTTCAGCCGACGGCTTCCGTACCGGCATATTCGGCCAGAAGAGCGACCCCGGGGCCGCCAACAAGAAGATCCATCTGCTCCGCCGGTGGATGGTGCGCCGTGACGGGAAGGTGGATCTGGGACTGTGGAAGGACACTGATCCGGCGGACCTGATCATACCGCTTGATGTCCACGTCCATCGCACAGCCACCGACTGCGGAATTACAAGGCGGCGCAGCGCAGATTTCGCCACGGCCCTCGAGATAACCGCTTTTTTCCGCAATATATTCCCGGGAGACCCCTGCAAGGGAGACTTCTGCCTTTTCGGGTATGGAATCAGCGGCGACCGGGCATCGGAAAGGAAATAATGGTTATATTTGCAGGATATGTAACAATATTGATATGTGGTCATTCATAATCAGTCTTATAGCCCTTGTACTGGGGTACCTCATCTACGGGAGATTCATTGAGAGACTTTTCGGTTCCGACCCTTCGCGCCCGACTCCGGTCGCAACCAAAGCCGACGGTGTCGACTATGTGCCTATGCCGGCATGGAAGGTCTATATGATACAGTTCCTCAACATAGCCGGAACAGGCCCCATCTTCGGCGCCATTATGGGCGCGAAGTTCGGACCCTCCTGCTATCTGTGGATAGTGTTCGGCTCCATCTTCGCGGGAGCGGTGCACGACTATTTCTCGGGTATGCTCTCCATCCGCCACGGCGGAGCGGTGCTGCCTGCCATAGTCGGGGAATATCTCGGTGAGGGCGCGAGGAAGGGAATGCTTGTGTTCACGGTGATATTGTCCCTTCTCCTGGGCGCCGTATTCGTATACAGCCCTGCCCTTATCCTCGGCGGGGTTGCCGGCCTGACGCCCGACAAGGACACTTCCGTGCTGTTATGGGGAATCATCATATTCCTCTACTACATAGTCGCCACGCTGCTTCCCATAGACAAGCTCATAGGCCGCTTCTATCCGTTTTTTGCGGCTTCGATGCTCTTTATGTGCGTATCACTGGCAGTGTGCCTTTTCATAAAGTGGCCCTCGATACCCGAATTGTGGCAGGGCCTCGGCAACCGCGGACCTTCAGTCGGCCTCGAAGGCCAGAGAATCATTCCCTGTCTGTTCATCACCCTTGCCTGCGGAGCATTGAGCGGATTCCATTCCACCCAGTGTCCTCTTATGGCAAGATGCATACAGAACGAGAGGATGGGCAGACCTATATTCTACGGCGCTATGATTACCGAAGGCTGCGTGGCCCTTGTATGGGCCGCCGTGGCATCCTATTTCTTCTTCGACGGTGGCGCGGCGCAGCTCGGCGCCCCCCTCAGCAGCCAGGCTCCCGAAGTGGTCACTTCAGTGTCAAGGGGATGGCTCGGAGTCTTCGGCGGCATCCTGGCCCTGATAGGTGTGGTCGCTGCGCCCATAACCAGCGGTGACACGGCATTCAGAAGCGTCCGGCTCATTATCTCCGACCGTATCGGTCTCAGCCAGAAGCCTCTGCGCAACAGGCTGGTTGTGGCCCTTCCCTGCTTTGTGGCAGCGCTTTTCCTGATCTGGTACAATGTTTCGAACCCCGACGGCTTCAATGTCATATGGCGCTATTTCGGCCTGGCAAACCAGTCTCTGGCCTGCTTCGTGCTCTGGACAATCGCCGCATACATTTCGCGTCGGTTCAAGGGCATACAGTATATGCTCACACTTCTCCCGGCGGTCATTATGACTTTCATCTGCATCCTCTTCCTCTGCACGGACAGGATAGGCTTCAGACTTCCCTATATGTGGGGCGTGGGAATAGCCATCGCCTTCGTGACAGTGTTGTGCACATTCTTCGCGTACAAGGAGAAGAGGGGCCTGTTCTACATCAGGAGGAGTCAGGGACTGTCCGCCTGATTCCGGCGTTTTGGGGTGATTAATGAACAGCAAAATGGAAAATATATGGAATCATAAGGCCGGATATTCGTTCTTCCGCCCATATGTCGAATGGATTGCAAGGAACTCAATCGCCGGCTTCATCCACCTGCCCCGGTATCTTGCGCTCGCGCTGATCGCGGCAACTGTCTGCGCTCCGCGGACCTTCTACCGCATTCTGATGTTCTACAATCGCCTCAGAGAAAGCAACAATCAATAAATACCATAAGTCAATGAACAAGAAGAACCAAAACCAGTATGACTGGAAGTACTGCTCACTCGGAGGAGAGGTGAGGGTCAATATCGCAAGCGGCGAGGATGTCGCTCACCTTGGCGAACTCGACCAGAAACTGTGGACAGTGTTGAGTTGCCCCGTGAACGGCCTTGACATCGATCCCGTAACCCTTCAACTGCTCGACGGCGATGCCGACGGAAAGATCAAGGTGGGGGATGTGGTGAAGGCTTCCCAGTGGCTCTGCTCCCTGATACGCAACAGGGATCTTATCCTCAAGGGAGAATCCGTAATCAAGCTTTCCGACATAAATGATGAAGACCCCTCCGGAAAGAAAATCCTGGACTCCGCACGGCAGATACTCCGCAACCTCGGCCTTGACAAGGACGAGATATCCGTGGCTGACACTTCCGACAGCGTGGCCATTTTCGACGGAACTCCACTCAACGGAGACGGTGTGATTACCGCCATATCCACTGACGAAGATGAACTCAAGACGGTGATTGCCGACGCAGTGGCAACCGTCGGTTCTGTGAAGGACCGCGGAGGCCTTGACGGAGTCAATGCCGAACTTGTTGAAAAATTCTACGCTGACTGCGCCGATTACGCAGCCTGGAAGGCCGATGCGGAGGGTCGCAGTGCAGAAGTGTTCCCTTATGGCGACAACACGGTGGCAGCCTATGAAGCCTGCACGGCAATCAAGGACAAGGTTGCCGACTATTTTATGCGTTGCAAGCTCATAGCCTTTGACGAGAGTGTGTCCGGGGCCGTTGACGTTTCCGCCGAGAAGATAGGAGCAATCCGTGAACAGAACCTCGACCTTAACCGTGAAACCATTTCAGCCTGCCCTCTGGCCAGACCACGCAAGGAGGCTGTGCTCCCCTTCGATGAAATCAATCCTGCCTGGGCCGATGCAGTGGCGAAGGTCAAGGCTCTCGTCATAGACGGCAATGCCGATGTCTCTGGAGAAATTACCGAGGCTCAGTGGAATGCAATCCTTGCCGGTTTCGGTCCCTTCTGTGAGTGGACCGCCGCAGAAAAAGGTTCAGCTGTGGCTTCCCTCGGAATGGAAAGGATACAGGCCGTGAATGCTGATGACAGGAAGGAGGCACTCTTGGCCATCATCGCTTCCGACGAAGCGCTCAGGGGCGAGTCGGAATCCATAGATGACGTCAACAAGTTCCTTCACCTCTACCGCGATTTCGCACGCCTGCTTCACAATTATGTCTCGTTCACGGATTTCTATGGACGTGAACAGAAGGGCAGGGCTGCCTTCGAGGCAGGTGAGCTTTACATCGACCAGCGCTGCTGCAGCCTCTGCATCAAGGTTGAGGATATGGGAGCGCACGCCGATATGGCAAAACTCAGCGGTATGTTCCTTATTTACTGCGCCTGCACCTCAAAGGTCAAGGCCGCCACGATGAATATCGCCGCCGTGCTCACTCAGGGTGCGATACGCGACATACGTCCTGGCAAAAACGCCATTTTCTATGACCGTGACGGGGAAGTATGGGATGCACAGGTGACCAAGGTCGTGGACAATCCCATAAGTGTGCGCCAGGCATTCTGGAGCCCCTACCGCAAGCTTGCCAACTTCATCAACGAGAAGATTGACAAGTCCGCCTCCGAGAAGGACGCTGCAGCGGTTTCCAACCTCACCGCAAAGGTCGAGCAGACTGACCTCAAGGATGCTGCGGCAAACAACCGCAAGCCCGCGTTCGACATTGCCAAGTTTGCAGGTATCTTTGCCGCCATCGGTATGGCTTTCGGCTATATCGGCTCCGTATTGAAGGACCTCATAAAAGGTGTGGCGATCACTCCGCTCTGGAAGACGGCTCTCCTGATAGTTGTCCTTATGCTCGTCATATCCGGGCCCGCCTGCTTCATAGCCTGGAAGAAACTCCGCAAACGCAACCTCGGCCCCGTGCTCAATGCCAACGGCTGGGCCATCAACTCTGTGATACTTGTAAACATACTCTTCGGCGCAACCCTGACCAGGACGGCCAAATATCCAAAACTTCGCCTGAAGGATCCATACAGGAAGAAAAACTCGTTCTGGAAGGCTCTCCTGTGGATTGTCGTAATTGCCGCAATCGCCGGGGCAGTCCTTTATTTTACCGGGAATCTCGGCTGGGCCGGACTTCCCCGTTAATTATCGATGCCGTGACTTATATCTCTCCTGACACCCGGATCGTTTCTCTGATTGAGAAATGCCCGATACTGCAGACCAGCTCGAATATTGCGGACTGGCTCAATGATCTTGACATACTAACCTTTTGATGACCTGCAGACCCACTCTTCAGAGAATAATATCTGTCCTTTCCGTCGCTGCAACCGCACTGTCCTGCACCGACTCCATCCTGCCGGAAGAAAACCTTTCAGACATAAGGATGGAGCTTGTTGCCGGCTTTGCAGACACCAGGACAGCCAACGATGGAATGTCCACCTTCTGGACAGCCGGGGACCGGATAAACCTCATACACAGCCCGGCTGGAGGCGGGGAGTACATATCCGAGACCTTCACTTACAGGGACGGGAACACCTTCGACGGAACCGTCAGGGGTGCGCAGAGCGTTAACGACTGGTATGCTTTCTATCCTTGTTCCGGGCAGAACGTCGATCCCTCGGCGTTCAGCTTTACAGTGGAGCCCTGCCAGCTGCAGGACGGGAACAACTCCAAGGCCCACCTTTCAGGACCCGGATTCCCCCTGTTCGGAATGAACCGCGACGTGACGCTTTCGTCCTCCCTCGAACTGACAATGGCCAATGTCCTTTCCGTCGCGGACTTCCATATAGTGAACGGATACACCAGCCCGATAACAATAAGGTCAATAGAGTTCTCTTCAAGCGCTCAGATCGCAGGCCCCTTTGTCGGGGATTTCACGGGCCCTCAGCCTCAGTTCACAGCCGAGGCAGGGTCAGGCCGGACAGTAACCCTGGCAATCAGGGATGGAATTTCCATAGCGCCACACTCCGGCGCAGACT
The DNA here is from genome assembly GCA_045600965.1 of Bacteroidales bacterium. Taxonomy (GTDB): domain Bacteria; phylum Bacteroidota; class Bacteroidia; order Bacteroidales; family UBA932; genus RGIG6374. Next base: position 60,308 of record JAZRYW010000043.1, read on the forward strand.
TCTTTGCCGGACTTCTGCCTCACTGCGTTTCTTCAGGAAGTGTCCTGAGTGTAAGGATTACAGCCACTGTCGACGGCCGTGACGTTTCCTGCCTCATTACAAAGACCTTGAGTGGAGAAACCTACTTCAAGGCCGGGGCAGTCAAGACACTCAATCTTGGATTCAGCGCCGATTATAAGTGGCAGGATGCCACTTTCAATCTTGAGAACAATCAGGTGTCCAGATACCTCGATGCGGCGGAAAAGGAATATACGGATGAAAATTATAAAACCGGTTTCTTAGGTTGGGGAACGAGCGTGGTTGACAATTATCTTCAAATTCTCTCCGCCAACAACAGACTTGACGTGCCGTCTCCAGTCTCCCTTCTCTGGAACACGGACGGAACCGGCGCAGGGACCGTACAGGTGTTCAGGGATATCACTATGTCACAGATGGAGATGCAGACTGCATCTTCAGGCAGTTCAGCAAAGATCTGGAACCTCATACCCGGCCTGAGATACTGGTACAAGGTGCTCTCGCAGGATGGCGCCCTGCTTTCAGGCGGCACTTTCACCACTGAGGGAAGGCGCAGGATGATCAAGGTGAGCGACAAGTTCAATGAGAATCACGCCAACAACTTCAGGGATCTGGGAGGTATGAGGACGGTGGACGGCAAAACCCTCAAATACGGGAGGCTTTACCGTGGAACTAATGTCGATGAGGCCACACAACAGGAGAAGGACTATATGCGCGGGTATCTGAATGTGGCGCTGGATGTGGAACTGCGCACTTATGGAAGCAGCAACCTGGGGAATGACATTGATTTTGTCAACGGATGCTACACAGGGAGCATTGAAGAATTTTACACGGAAAATGAGAACGGACGTTTCAAGGAGATCTTTTCAAAAATAGTGGAACATCTCGTCAATGATGAAGCGTCGTACATTCATTGCAAGTCTGGCGCCGACCGTACCGGATATGTCTGCATTCTGCTTGAGGCGGCGCTGGGCGTGTCACCTAAAGACTGTTCGATAGATTATGAACTGACGTCCTTCAGCATATCAGGGCCACACCTCAGAAATGACAATATCCTTATGCCTCTGGGGCGCAAGGGCCTGAGTTATATCTCCGGAAAGGAAGGCTCCACCTTCCAGCAGAAAGCCTGGACCGTCTTGAAGGGCTATGGCATTCCCGAGGAACAGATACGCACATTCTGCAACGAAATGCTTGAATAAGCGGCATGGCAGCGCGGAGGCGTCTGACAACAAAAAAGAGGGTGACATCCAGCATTCAGACTTTGTGCCACCCTCTTTCTTATTGTTCAATCTGCTGCATCATATCATCAGCGCCGCAACGAGGGAGAGGATGGCATAGAATTCAGGAAGGGCGGCGTAGATCATAGTGTTGGTCTGGACGTCGTGTCCCTGGCTTATGCCGACTATACCGTTGGCGCAGACCTGGCCCTGACGGATGGCTGAGAAGAGGCAGACAGCTCCCACAGCGAGCCCCACCGCAAAATATAGGAAACCGGCTTCCTGCATTGCGGCCATATCCTTGGGCCACATCAGGAATGCCACGAATCCGTAAAGGCCCTGGGTCGCGGGCATTGCCGAAAGTATCATATAGCTTGATGACTTTTCGGGATTCTTCTTCAATGCACCTTCAGCCGCATTGCCTGCGATGGTCGTTCCGATGCTGGAACCTATGCCTGCAAGACAGAGGAGGCAGGCGAGTCCCACATAACCGAGAATTACTGTTAACATAGTGATTTGACTTTAATGATTATTTGTTTCTATTGATTTTTCAGAGGCTTGTATTCGAGGCCCTTGCCTTCATATCCGCTGTTCTTGAAATACTCCACGAAGGTCAGACGGAGAGGGTGGACGAAGGCTCCGAGGCAGCTCATTGCGAAATTCAGGGCGTGACCGAGCAGCACAATGACTGCGAAAGGTATCCATTGCCAGGTGTTCACACCATCCGAGAGGGTCATTGCGCCCAGGTCGTTGAACGCGCTGCCGAGCATACCGCCTGCAAGCCCGAGGGCGTAGAGACGAATGTAGCTCAGCACGTCCCCAAGGATGCCGGTGGCCATTCCGTATGTGTCCCACAGACCTGCGCCTATGTTTATCAGAGGGTTGCGGCCGGGTTTGTTGAATATGAAGATGCCGAGAACCGATACGGCCGCTATGATGATGACCGCTATGCGGGTGACGTTTTCGTCGATGACGCCGGCCAGCGCGGTGCCTGCAACAAGCAGACCGCCTACAATGAGCACTATCCAGCCCCAGGTGCTTATGGCTTCCTTGAATCCGAACCTGTGAGTCAGACCTATGCCCTTTATGACCATCGCAAGGCAGATGTGGAACACACCCACGGCGATGGCGGCAACCATCGAGACGTCATAGGATGAACCGCCGAGCTCCAGTTTGCCTGACAGCATAAGGCTCTTCAGACCTTCGGGAATCCAACCGACCTGAGTGAGGTTGATGCCGAAGAAGGTTGCAAGGAAGAAACCTATGACCGTGGCTCCGATTCCGAGGGTGGTGACCAGCCTCCAGTGCTTGCGAAGGCCCATTATGTCGATTTTGCTGCGTAACAGCAGGCCGATCAGTATCAATACCAGTCCGTAGCCCGCATCACCCATACAGAAGGCCCAGAACAGCAGGAAGAACGGAGCAAGCACGGGAGTGGGGTCGAACTCGTCGTAGACTGGCATACCGTACATACCGGTGAGCGTCTCGAAGTTGCGCGCGAACCAGTTGTTGTGCAGTTTGACCGGAGGGTTGTCGGCCACGGTCGCGGCCTGAGAGATGTAGCAGACATCCATACTGTCCAAAGCCAGGCAGACGGTTGCGTCATCTTCAGTGGGCGCGAAACCGGTGAATATGGAGATATGGTCCTCGGCAGCTCCCTGCGAGGCAAGAGAGGCCAGGTATGTGTCAAGCGCAACCATAGTGTCACGCAACTGCTCCTGCATACGGGGCAGTCCGTCCTTTTCTGAACGCAGCTGCTCCTCCCTTTCAGAAATACGGCTTTCAGCAGCCTTGAGGCGTTCCGAGGCCTCTGAATATGTACCGTCGGGAGAGGGGACTTCATACTGTGATCCGGGGAAGGAATATCCTTCTGACGGCGCAATGGTCACAAACCAGACATTGCCGGCCTCCCGGCGTATCTCCTCAAGGATGAAGTCCTCCTTCCAGAGGCCGTTGAATTTCTTCTCAGGGCAGCAGTGGAATCTCATGCTGTAGCCCTTCCCGGCCAGAGCGCTGAGCGCGGAGGCGTTGAAATCGCCCCATACGGCGCGCTGCGCCATCTGCCTGCGGGCTTCCTCCCTTTCAGCCACCAGGGCGTTCCATATTTCGTCACGGCTGAAATCGTCACGCTGTATGCGGTCCATTGCGCTCCGAAGGGATGAGGCACTGCTGAAGAGGTCCGAGGACTTCCCGTCCACAGGCTTGGAGGAGCGGGTGATGTCCATAAGCCCGATGTCCCTTATCCGGTCAAGCACCTTTTCCCTGTCACCGCTCATAAGAACGATGCTGTAGCGTGTCATCTTGGTTATCATTGTCCTTCCTCCTGCTCTTCTTCTGCCTGATGGCGGGTCTTGACTATCTTCTGAGCCGCCTTGGAGAGGTTCTCCTCGTCCTCCATATAGCGCTTGATCTTCAGTATGGCTTCCTGATAACCGGGTATCTGCACCTTCTCGTAGAGATTGACCTTCTGGGTGGTCTTCTTGCGATGGTAGTCCAGAAGGCGGCTCTTCTGGGACCACACTTCCGACTCTATGCCAAGGCCTGCGAGCTTTTTGAGGATTTCAACACCATCGGAATACCACATCGGTTTGGCGAACCTGTCGAATGGCTTCACATCATAGTCGATGCCTTCAAGCTCCGGGGTGCGCACGCCGGCAACCTTGACGGTCGTCAGGTGAACGTCGCGCACGCTTATCAATCCGGGCTCGAACTCGTTCCAGAGACGGGCGATTTCTCCGTACTGCTTCAGCGAGGCATCCAGCTCGTCCATCAGACGTTCCGACTCCTGCTTTGACTTCTTGACCTCGAGCCTGAGAGCGGACTCCTTGTTCTTGAGCGTGGGCAGGGCGTTGGTACGGACCTTCAGCTGTTTGCCCAGTTCCGTCAGGGACGTCTTGTTATATTGGAACTTGATGGCCATCAGTCCTTCCAGTATTTCTTTATCATTGCATCCTTGAGGCCGGTTTCGGCCTTGGAGAAATATTTGGAGAAGAGTTCCCATCCTGTATCCAGCATCTCGTCGAGGGAGATGTTGACGTCTATGGCCAGCAGCCTGCGCGAGTATTCCTTCGCGTAGTCGAGACAGCGCATATCGTAGTCGGAAAGATCGAAGCCGTTCTCCAGTTTGGTCTTGGCGTTCTGCGCATCGGCATAGAGGCGTACAGAGGCGTTCATAACCTGCGAGTGGTCCTCGCGTGTCTTCTTGCCCTGCACGAGCTGCTTGAGTCGGGAAAGAGAACGGAAGGGGTCTATTATGACCTTGCCCGTGTCCGTGTCCTGGCGGAGGAAAAGCTGTCCCTCTGTGATGTAACCGGTGTTGTCGGGAATGGCGTGCGTGATGTCACCGTTGTTGAGCGTCGTCACGGCTATGATGGTAATGGATCCGCCTGCGGGCAGCTGCACGGCCTTTTCGTATATCTTTGCGAGGTCGGAGTAGAGTGAACCGGGCATCGAGTCCTTGGAGGGAATCTGGTCCATACGGTTCGACACGATGCATAAGGCGTCGGCATAGAGCGTCATATCGGTCAGGAGCACGAGAACCTTCTCGTTTTTGTCAACGGCGAAATATTCAGCTGCAGTGAGCGCCATATCGGGAATCAGCAGCCTTTCCACGGGCGGCTGGTCGGTCGTGTTCACAAAACTGATAATCTTGTCGAGCGCTCCCGCGCTTTCGAATTCGTGTTTGAAATAGAGGTAATCGTCGTTCGAGAGACCCATACCGCCAAGAATGATCTTGTCAACGTCCGCACGCAGGGCCACCTGGGCCATCACCTGGTTGTATGGCTGGTCGGGGTCTGCAAAGAAGGGAATTTTCTGGCCTGATACGAGAGTGTTGTTAAGGTCTATTCCGGCGATGCCTGTCGGAATGATCTCGGACGGCTGACGGCGCTTGAAGGGGTTCACCGACGGACCTCCGATGGTGCGCCGCTCACCCTCCACTGCCGGACCTCCGTCAATGGGCTCTCCGTATGCATTGAAGAACCTGCCTGCGAGATTCTCACTCACATTGAGCGCCGGAGGTTCACCGAAGAATACTACTTCAGCATTGGTGGGGATGCCCTCCGTGCCGGAAAACACCTGCAAGGTGACCAGTTCGCCCTTTATTTTCACAACCTGGGCCAGACGTCCTGCCACCGTCGCCAGTTCGTCATTGCTGACACCCTGCGCGACAAGCGTGACCGTTGCCTTGGTGATTGAATCCAGTTTGGTATATATTCTTTGGAATGCTTTACTTGCCATAACTCAGAATCTCCTTTAACTGATTGAGGTATCCTTCGAATTGTTCGCCTTTGAACTCTGAATAGTTCATCTGCCGCATTATGTTGATGATGTTCTTGTAGTGTGCGGAGCATTCTTCGAATTTGTCGAATTGGAAGGATGTGTGGCACACGTCGAGAACCAGGGTAAGCATATATTCCTGGCGGTCCATAGGCGTCACGGAGTCTATGGGGTCGAATGCGTCCTGCTGGAGTATGACGAAGTCGATAAGTTCGCTCTTCCAGAACTGCTCGTGGTAGCTCATCGGAACGCCGTCGTCACCGAGGATGTTTATCTGGTCTGCGACCTCCTTGCCGCGAAGTATGATGTTCTTTGCCTCATTGACCTTGCCGACCCAGTTGCTGTCGACTCTCTGATTGAGGAATTCGACTATCTCAGGGTATTCAAGATATTTTGAATATGACTCTATGGGGTCTACTGCGGGGTAACGCTTCTTGTCGGCGCGCGACTGGGCGAGGCAGTAGAAACACCTTGCCGCCTTCTTGGTCGATTCGGTCACGGGCTCCTTGAGGTTGCCTCCGGCGGGCGATACGGTACCGATGAATGTCACGGAACCTGTCTGTCCGTTGCGGAGCCGCACGATTCCGGCTCTTGAGTAGAAGTTCGATATGATGGCTGAAAGGTCCACAGGGAATGCATCCGCGCCGGGGAGTTCCTCCATACGGTTGGACATCTCGCGGAGAGCCTGGGCCCAGCGCGATGTGGAGTCGGCCAGCAGGAGAGCCTTCATACCCATTGCGCGGTAGTATTCGCAAATGGTCATAGCCGTGTAGACCGATGCCTCGCGGGCGGCGACAGGCATATTGGATGTATTGCAGATGATGGTGGTGCGCTCCATAAGTTTCCTTCCGGTGTGAGGATCGACGAGTTCGGGGAATTCGGTGAAGATTTCCACTACCTCATTCGCGCGCTCGCCGCAGGCCGCCATTACAATCACCTCGGCATCACCCTGCTGGGCGATTGCGTGCTGAAGAACGGTCTTCCCGCATCCGAAAGGACCGGGGATGAACCCTGTTCCACCTTCCGCTATGGGGTTGAGCGTGTCCATACAGCGTACGCCGGTCTCCATTATGCGGTAGGGGCGGGGCTTCTCGACATATCCTCCGATGGCCACCTTGACAGGCCATTTCTGCACCATCGTGACTTCGTGATCGATGCCTTCCGCATCCGTCAGGACAGCCATACGGTCATCGATCCGGTAGTCGCCTTCGGGAGTTATCTCCTTGACGGTGTATTCGCCCTTGAAGGAGAACGGGACCATTATCTTGTGGTGCAGCCAGCCCTCCATAACTTCTCCGAGCCAGTCCGAAGCATAAACCCTGTCGCCGGGAGCGGCGCTGGGGGTGAAATGCCATATCTTGTCGTGGTCGAGGGGGGCTGTGTATTCACCCCTGCGGAGGAATACGTCCTCCATAGTCTCGAGGTTGTTCTGCAGTCCGTCATAACTGCTTGACAGCAGGCCCGGGCCGAGAGTGGCCTCCAGCATATGGCCGTCGAACTCGACGGTGTCACCCTGCCTCAGTCCGCGTGTGCTCTCGTACACCTGCACGAAAGCGTTTTTTCCCTGCACCTTGATGACTTCCGCCATCAGCCGGGTGCCGGCCAGGTTGATGTAGCATATCTCGTTCTGAGCCACATCCCCTTCAGTCCTGACTGTAACCAGGTTGGATATGATGCCTGTTACTATGCCTGTGGTTTTCATATTTGTCTGTTTGATTATTCGTAGTTGATTCCCTTGAAGGTGCCCCGCACCTCACCGACGAGATCCTTGAAAAGAGTCTCTCCGCGCTCCCGGTCGAGCTTCAGCCAGCGGTCGGCTATGGATGCCCTTACCAGCAGGGAGAGTATCACGTCGATATCTAAGATGTTGAAGGTGACCAGTCCGGCGGCCTTGTCCCACATTATCGCGTCCAGCCGCTTCTCTCTCTCCACCAGGCTGCTTTCCTGAAAGGCCTGCTGGAGACCCTGTATCTCAAGGGCCCCGTCGGGCAGTTGGAGATTGTCGAGGAATGCAACCTTTGCGCTGCGCACCAGATGGTCGAAAGCGTAGTATTCCCTGATGAAACGGGAGGAACTGCGCGATGCAAGGGCGTAGAAGTGCTTCGACGCGCCCTGTGCAAGACCGAGCATATCCACCAGACGCGCGTCCTTCGCATCAAGGCTGTTTCTGACCTGCTCCCTGAGGGCGGAATAGCCGTCGCCCTGCCCGTTGAAATCGAGCAGGATGTCAGGCATTCCGGCGATTATGTAGGGATAGTTGCCCATCGCCCGTTATCCGAAGATTATTTTACGTGATAAAGGACGGAGATATTCGCCTATTATGCCCGAAAAATCCTCACTGGTGAAACTGATTTTCCAGCCGCCGTCAGCGGGGCCGATCCGGAATCCGTCCTTCATCCCCTTGACGTAGGATGCATTCAGACCTCCTGCAAGCGCGCTGATGCTCTTCTGCGAGATGAAGTCCTGCATCCTGTCCTTCAAGGTTTCGGGAAGTATGATCTCCAGGCCCTTGGCATCAGGGTCGGAGGCGTTGAAGGCGGATGCCACGGCTTTTATTATCTCCTTCATGAATTCGATATCGGAGAATGTTTCCTTTACGGGGGCTGTGACGGCCTTGGCGAGTATCATATCCTCAACCTTTCTCTGCAGTGCGGACACTGTCTGAACGGATGCGCTGCGGAGGTCGGATGTGGCCTTGGACGTAATTTCGTCAGCCTTGCGGCGGGCGTCGTCGATTAATCTCTGCGCTTCGGCCCGAGCCTTCTCAAGCGTTTCGGAGGCTTCCTTCTCCGCCCGGGACTTGAGTTCCTGAGCTTCTTCGCGGCCTTTGGCCAGGCCTTCCTTATACAACCTGTCAGTCAGTTCCTGAAGTTTCGAGTTAGTGTTTTCCATATCGGATATCCAGTTTGTTCGTATTGTTTGAAATATGCGGATTTGTAAAATCCGACTCTACAAATATAGTGAAATTTCTGCAAGATATCAACCATCAAAAGACAAAACGGCCCGAATTTTCCGCTTCAAGCAGGATGCCTCCCAGACGCCTGACAGTCTCCGCAGCGTGTGAGCGCAGAAGCGTGTCCTCTGTGAGGAAGCGCACGGCACTGCGCCCCTGAGCATTCTTGAGCCCCGCCACTATTGTATCCATATCCTTCGATTCCAGAAGCAGCGGACGGCTTGCAGCGAAAGGGTCGCTCTCTATGCGGCGCACCAGACTTTCCATTTCCTTGGCGGAGTCTGCCTCTCCGTCAGTGTTGAGCAGTATGACGTCACACTCGGGTATGACGGGCTCTCCATCGTCTTCAGCGCACCTGCCGCAGCGCAAAGGTGCAAGTCCTTTCCCGGTCTGGGCCGTGTCCAGCCCCGAAAGGATTGTCCTTCCATCATCCGACGGGTGGGGGAGCACACGTGGAGCTATGCCTTTCAATGCTTTGCTGATGGCTTTGATGTGCCCGGGCGTGGTGCCGCAGCATCCTCCCGCAATGTTTATATTGCCTCTGCGGGCGCAGCCGGCAAGCAGCTCCGCCATAGATCCGGGCGTGCCCGAAAAGCCTCCGAGACCGTCCGGGAGCCCTGCGTTGGGGTGGATGCTTGTTGCGAACGGCACTTCCGGCGCAATGGATTCGAATATGGGCAGCAGCCCTTCAGCCCCGAAGGAGCAGTTCATCCCGAAAGAGAACAGCGGATAGGAGGACAGGGCATAGAGAAAGGCCTCTATGCTCTGGCCTGTAAGCAGCCTTCCGGCACTGTTGCCAACGCTTGCGGATACCATCACGGGGAGTTCCCTCCCTTTTTCTTCAAAGGCTTCCCATATCGCCCAAAGTGCAGCCTTTGCAATCACCGGATCGAAAACGGTCTCCACAATGATCAGGTCCGCGCCGCCATCCACAAGCGCTCCGGCCTGCAGACGGTAGCCCTCCGCCACTGCGTCGAAGCTTGTGGGGCGCTTTTCCATATGGTCGTAGTCGGATGCTATCCCGAGCAGCTGTGAGCCTGGCCCCATCGAACCGGCGACCCATACCTTTCTGCCGATGCGGGAGGCTTCATCGGCACATCTTCGGGCTATTGCTGCACCTTCAAGGTTGCACTCGGGGCTGACATTGTTGAAAGTGTTGGTTTCAATGATGTCGGCACCCGCACCGATGTAGAGCCGGTGAACCTGCGCCACTTTCTCAGGGTCCGTCAGGTTGAGCCGGTCAGCGACGTCATAAGAGGCGCCGCATCTCTGCAGCATCGTCCCCATCGCCCCGTCGAGAATGAGAATGCGGCTGTTTATGTCCGGTTTCATCATATGCTATTCGACTGACAGACTTGCGCGGGCTTTTCCCAGCCCTTTCCCGCTTACGGTCAGGACGGCTTCACCCGTTTGCTTACCGGCCTGGACAATCACGACAAGTTGTCCGTGAAACGCCTTCATAGACGGCTTGACGAATACCTCGGTGGAGGTGGCATCTCCGTTGCAGCAGGCTTTGAATGAGGCTGCGCCTTCAACCTTGAAATCAAGTCTGTCTGCGGCATCGGGGCATAGGTTTCCGTCCCTGTCCACTATGCGGACCGTCACGAAAGCAAGATCGGGCGTGTCTGCGGCATCCCCGTCGCTGTAGACAGGCGTTCCCGACAGTGTGCTCCTGTCGGCTGACAGTTCGATATGGTGGGGTTTCCCCGCAGTCCGCACAGTGCAGCTGTCGGCTGCATTGCCGGATTCGTCATAGGCAACAACCTTTATCTCTCCAGGCTCGTAGTCCACATCCGTCCAGCGGAGACGATATCTGTCAAGGCGGTTGCTCCCGCGCCCAGCAGAGGCATCCGGAACAAGATAGACGTCCCCCCAGGGCACAGTCACTTCAACCCTTCCCGCGAGATACTCCTCCATAGACAGGTCCTGCTTGCGCAGACGCCCCCTGCTGCGGCCGTTGACAAAGAGTTCGGCTTCGGGATACGTGGTATATGCGAATACCGGAGTGTTTTCTCCTTCACGGCCTTTCCAGGTCCAATGGGGCAGGATATGGAGCGTGTTTTCAGAACTGTTCCAATGGGTACGGTAAAGGAAGGCCCTGTCCTTGGGAAGGCCGGCCAGGTCGAATATGCCGAAATAGGAACTGCGTGAGGGCCAGTATTCATCATAAGGCGTGGGTTCTCCGAGATAGTCGAAGCCGGTCCAAACGAACTCGCCGAGCACCCAGGGCAGCTTGTCCTGCCACATCCAGTCGTCATCGGGGAGATTGCTCCAGGAGCAGGCGTCAAGGTCGTATGAGGATATCTGCCCGTCGTCATAGGCCCTGCCTCTGGCTTCTTCAGCCGGAAACTTGTACACACCCCGTGAGGAGACCGTGGAGGCGGTCTCAGTCCCAAGAACGAAACCCTTGGGTGATTTCTCATATCCCTTCTGATATACGTGCAGCCTGTAGTTGAAGCCGGGTATGTCCATTTCCTGCCATACACCGCTGTTCATAGGAGCCTCCCCCTGGTCCATTCCCTGGGTGCAGGGGCGGGTCCCGTCAAGACGGTGGACGAGTTCCTGCATAAGCCTCGTGTATTTCAGACCCTCTTCGCTTCCCTGCTCGGGTATCTCATTCCCTATCGAATACATAATCACCGAAGGGTGGTTCCGGCTTGAAAGGACAAGGCTGGTGATGTCCTTCTCCCACCATTGTCCGAAGAAGCGCGAATAGCCGTTGGCACATTTGGGATAGAGCCACATATCGAAAGATTCTGCCATCACCATCATCCCCATACTGTCACATATTTCCATCTGCCACGGGGCCGGAGCGTTGTGGGAGGTGCGTATGGCGTCGCATCCGATTTCCTTGAGCAGCCTGACCTGCCTGCGGAATGCGGCCTTGTTGAAGGCTGTGCCCAGAGGACCGAGGTCGTGATGGAGGCACACGCCCTTTATCTTGCGCACCTGTCCGTTGAGCCTGAAGCCGTCAGATGAGAATGAAATCTCCCTTATTCCCAAGGGCGTCTGCATGCTGTCCCACAGCCTGTCCCCTTCCCAAAGTTCTGTCACGAGGGTGTAAAGGACAGGGCGCTCGGGGCTCCAGAGCATAGCGTCGGTGAGCGTCAGCGCCTGGCGTGATATTTTCGACCAGTGGGGACCGGATGCAACGCTGGCAAGCGTCCTGCCGTCCGCATCCATTATGCTCTGCCTGACCTCAAGACCTTCGGTGCTGTCGGCGCAGATTTCGCTTGTCACATATATCCTGACTGAATCGGCCTTGGCCGCATCCTCTGAAATGCCGGTGATGGAAGCGGCGCGGGCAAAAGTGCCGTTGGCGGCAAGATATCTTTCCTTGTGAAGCAACAGGCGGACAGGGCGGTAAAGTCCTGCACCGGGGTACCAGCGGCTTGATTCCTCAATGTTCTCCAGATGAACGGCAAGTGTGTGCAATCCCGCCGCGCAGCCGTCCGTGAAGGATGTTATGTCAATGCTGAACACGCTGTAGCCGTTGGCCCATTCTCCTGCATACCGGCCGTCAATCCACACTTTCGGCTCGCTCATCGCGCCGTCGAATATCAGTTCGGCGTGGGAATAGCCTTCGGGAATGAATATTTCCCTGCGGTACCAGCCTTCTCCTGTCCAGGGCAGGCTGCCGGTACGGCCTGTTTTCTCAGTTGCCTGCATTTCTCCGTTCTGCACTATCGCCACCACCTGTTTGTCAATATCCTTGTCGAACGGACCGGATATGGCCCAGTCGTGAGGAACGGTCACATTCTCCCAGAAGGAATCGTCATATTCCGGGGCGAAGGCTCCTTCCGCCTGCCCGCGATGGAACTTCCAGTTTTCAAGAAGGAGAGTCTCACTGCTCTGGGCAAAACCGGCAGGAAGACAACAGATTGTCAGGAAAATTGAAATCAGGACTTTTTTCATTGCTGAGCTTTTTCTTGTGTCGTCCGCATTGGTGACCGGACTCTTCAAAGATAGTGAACATTTTTAAAAATTCCGTAATTCCTGACGGCACGAAGCCGTCACACAACAAAAAAAGGATGACCTCAAGTCCCGGGACTTATTGGTCATCCTTTTTTTGTTATATCTCAGGGATTAACCGAGGAATCCGAGGAGCATGCCTGCAGCAACAGCCGAACCTATCACACCGGCCACGTTGGGGCCCATAGCGTGCATCAGGAGGTAGTTGGTGTTGTCGTATTCGAGACCCACGTTGTTCGATACGCGGGCTGCGTCGGGCACTGCCGATACGCCTGCGTTGCCGATCAGAGGGTTGATCTTGTTGCCTTCCTTGAGGAACAGGTTGAAGAATTTCACGAACAGCACGCCTGTGAAGGTTGCGATGAAGAACGATGCCGCACCGATGAGGAAGATGAATACGGAACGGGTCTGAAGGAACTGGTCGGCCTGGGTCGATGCACCTACGGTGACACCGATCAGGATGGTGACTATGTCGATCAGAGGACCGCTTGCAGTGTTGGCAAGACGACGTGTCACGCCGCTTTCCTTGAGAAGGTTGCCGAAGAAGAGCATACCGAGCAACGGAATGCCCGAGGGCACGATGAATGCCGTGAGCAGGAAGCCGATGATGGGGAAGAGCTTCTTCTCGGTGGGAGAAACGGCTCTCGGCGCTTTCATACGGATAAGACGTTCCTTCTTGGTGGTCAGGAGCCTCATTACAGGGGGCTGGATTACGGGAACGAGAGCCATATAAGAGTATGCCGATACTGCGATTGCGCCCATCATATCGGGAGCGAGGCGTGAGGAGAGGAAGATGGCGGTGGGGCCGTCAGCGCCTCCGATGATGCCTATTGCACCTGCCTGGGCAGGATCGAATCCCACTGCAAGCGAGATGGCGTATGCTCCGAAGATGCCGAACTGCGCGGCTGCTCCGATAAGGAAGAGCTTCGGGTTGGCGATCAGGGCCGAGAAATCGGTCATTGCACCGATTCCGAGGAAGATAAGGGGAGGGTAGAAGCCCTGCTTGACACCCTGGTAAAGGATGTTGAGCACGGAGCCCTCTTCATACACGCCGACATTCAGCCCCGCGAAGAGGGGAATGTTGCCGATGAGGATACCGAACCCGATGGGGACCAGAAGCATAGGCTCCCAGTCCTTCTTGATTGCCAGGTAGATGAAAATACATCCGATGACAATCATTATGAGGTAGTTCCACTCGAAATTGGCGAAACCGGTGTATCCCCAGAACTGCTTGAGGTTGGTGATGATGTTTTCCATACTATGCAATCACTGCTAATGCTGCGCCTTCGAGTACGGAATCGCCGTTTGCAACCTTGAACGACACTGTACCTTCGCAGGGAGCCTCGATATTGTTTTCCATCTTCATCGCTTCGAGGACAAGTATGACCTGTCCCTTGGTCACGTGGTCGCCTTCCTTGCACTTGAGACTGAGGACAACACCCGGGAGGGGAGAGTTGACAACCTTTCCGCCGGCGGGCGCTGCGACAGCGGCGGGAGCGGCCTTTGCAGCGGGAGCAGCCGAAGGAGCGGCTGCCGCGGGCTTGCTGACAACGCTGACGGTCTTCTTGGGCTTGCTGATGGGCTTTTCGAATTCTACGTTGTAGGGAGTGCCGTTGACTTCGACAGACGCAACATTCTCCTCTACGCTGTTGATGGTAACGTTGTAGTTGTTACCGTTGATTTTCAACTTGTATTCTTTCATAATTCAGTTCTATTTGTTCTTTTTTACTTGAGGAGCCTGTCTGAGAGAGTAGATCTTGGAACTCCAGGGTGAGTATGAGCGGTCGGTGTGGTTCTGGGTCACCACGAAGCTTTCCTCGTCGTGTGCGGCGTTCTCCTCCGAGTAGAGATGGAGAGCGGCTGCAATTGCGGCGTAGGTCTCGGCCGGCGTCTCGGCGAAGGTGCCTGAACCTTCTGCCTGGTCTGAGGCGTGAGGCCGGGACTTCTTGTCGGCGAGCCTGATGTTGGCCTTTCCGATGCTCTTGAAGATGAAATAGAGGATGATCAGGGCCATGAACACCACCGACATACAGAGCACTGCCATAATCCAGCCGTAGGGGTCCATTTCCTTCATGCGCTGGGGCTTGGCTCCCTTGTCGACAAGGGAGTTGTTGGTGCTGGGGGAGGTCTGCTTCATCACATCCCATCCCTCGCCGTCGCCGGTGATGGAACCTTCTCCGTCCATTACGCGCCCATAGGATACGTTGTCGGGAAGGTCCTTGCGCACTTTGATGCGGTCGATCACGGTCTTGCCGTCACCTTTGGTGAAGATGATCTCGTCCGCGTCGGCAAGGTTGAAGGAGACGTGGAAAGTGCCTCTGAAAGGCTGGTTGTCGGCCCAGAATATCACGTGCTGGCGGGGCTTGATCTTGGTCAGTATGTCACCGCCCGGGATGATGTATTTTTTAAGGTTTGCCGGATCGTCGGAGAGATAGCATCCTCCGATGTCGACTGTGCCGTAGGATGAGTTGAAGAGCGCGAACCAGGCGCTCTGCTGACCGAAGTCATCCTGGAAGTCGTCAGTGTTGACGACCAGGAATTCGTTCAGCCTCATTGCGTCCTGACTCTGGGCACCTGCACCCATAGCCACGGAAAGACCGGCAATTACAAGAAATAATCTTATTTTTCTCATTGCCGATGTCATTAGAGGGGAAGATTGTCGTGTTTCTTTGCAGGGTTGCTGAGCTTCTTGGTCGAAAGCTGTTCAAGCGCGCGTATAATGCGGAAACGGGTGTTGCGGGGTTCTATGACATCGTCGATGTAACCGTACTTCGCGGCATTGTAAGGATTTGCGAATGCATCGCGGTATTCCTTCTCCTTTTCTGCCTTGAACGCAGCGGGATCTTCAGCCTCCTTGAGCTCCTTGCCGTATAGAACGCCGATTGCGCCGGAAGGACCCATAACTGCAATTTCTGCAGAAGGCCAGGCGTAGTTGATGTCGCCGCGGAGGTGCTTCGAACTCATCACGCAGTATGCGCCGCCGTATGACTTGCGGAGCGTGACGGTGATCTTGGGAACAGTGGCCTCTCCGAAAGCGTAGAGGAGCTTTGCTCCGTGAAGGATGACACCGTTGTATTCCTGCTGGGTGCCGGGAAGGAAACCGGGCACGTCGACGAGGGTGATGATGGGGATGTTGAACGCATCGCAGAAGCGGACGAAACGGGCGCCCTTGCGGGAAGCGTTGCAGTCGAGAACGCCTGCGAGAACCTTGGGCTGGTTGGCTACGACGCCGACAGCGGTGCCGCCGAAGCGGGCGAAGCCGACGATTATGTTCTTGGCGTAGTCTGCGTGTACTTCGAGGAACTTGCCGTCATCGACGATGGAGCCGATGACTTCATACATATCGTATGCCTGGTTGGGGTTGTCGGGGATGATTTCGTTGAGCGAATCGTCGCGACGGTCGATGGGGTCTTCAGTGGGAAGATAAGGAGGCTCCTCCATATTGTTCTGGGGGAGGTAACTCAGGAGTTCGCGGATAAGGGCGATGCCTTCAGCCTCATTGTCGACTGCAAAGTGTGCCACACCGCTCTTGGTGGAGTGAACGCTTGCGCCGCCGAGGTCTTCCTGGGATACGTCTTCACCTGTGACTGACTTCACTACGGAAGGGCCGGTGAGGAACATATAGCTTGTGCCGCGGGTCATTATGGTGAAGTCGGTAAGGGCGGGGGAGTATACCGCACCGCCTGCGCAGGGACCGAAGATGCCTGAAATCTGGGGAACAACACCGGATGCAAGGATGTTGCGCTGGAATATTTCGGTGTATCCTGCAAGTGCGTTGACACCTTCCTGGATACGTGCTCCGCCCGAGTCGTTGAGTCCGATGACGGGGGCGCCGACCTTCATTGCCTGGTCGAGGACCTTGCATATCTTCTGCGCGAGTGTTTCGGAAAGGGACCCGCCGATGACGGTGAAGTCCTGTGCGAACACATACACCAGACGACCTGCAACGGTACCGTAACCTGTAACGACACCGTCGCCGAGGAACGTGGTCTTTTCCATTCCGAAGTTGTGGCAACGATGTGTCACGAACATATCGAATTCTTCAAAACTGCCTTCGTCAAGAAGCATTGCAATTCTTTCGCGGGCGGTGTATTTGCCTTTATCGTGCTGCGCGACGATTCTCTTTTCACCACCGCCGAGACGAGCCTTCTCTCTAAGTTCGATGAGGGCCTTGATTTGTTCGGTTTGTTTGCTCATTATATGAAATGTTAAGAATTATTTCTGATCGGGATATTCGCAGAGTTCGGTCAGCACGCCCATTGTTGACTTGGGGTGGAGGAAAGCGATCCGGAGGCTGTCAGCGCCCTTGCGGGGAGCCTGGTCGATGACCCTGACGCCTTTTTCAACCGCTTCGTCGAGGCAGGCCTGAACGCCTTTTGCCGTAGCGAATGCTATGTGATGGATACCTTCACCGCGTTTTTCGATGAAACCGGCTACAGTGCTTTCCGGGCAGGTGGGCTCAAGAAGTTCAATCTTGGTCTGTCCGATCTTGAAGAAGGCGGTCTTGACCTTCTGGTCAGCGACTTCTTCGATTTTGTAGCACTTGAGTCCGAGAATGTTCTCGTAGTAGGGGATAGCCGTTTCGAGCGACTTGACAGCTATGCCCAGATGTTCGATGTGAGTAAGTTCCATAATATTTTATGATTTTTTAATGTGAATATGCGCTTTTACACCAAATAATTAAAATTAACGCGCGCAAAAGTATTAAAGAATACCAACATAAACAAAAAAAGCGGCCCGCAGGGTCGCTTTTTTATCAACAACATATCAACCTTCCTAGTCGAGCTGGAGATTGTGATATACGTTCTGGACGTCTTCGTCCTCTTCCAGCGCGTCGATGAGCTTCATCAGGGATTCGCGCTGGTCTTCGGGGAGTTCCTTGAGCTCCACGTTGGGGATGCGGGTGAATTCCGCTGAGACCATCTCGAGCCCGTGGCTCTCGATATACTGCTGGATCTGGTTGAATGCGGTGAAGTCACCGTATATCATTATGCAGTCGAAGCTGTCGTCGTCATCCTCGTCCTTTTCAACCTTGAAGATCTCCTCACAGCCGAAATCGATCAGGTCGAGTTCGAGTTCTTCCATATCGATGCCGCCGTTGTCCTTGATCTTGAAGAAACTCTTGCGGTCGAACATATAGTCCACCGAACCGGAGGTGCCGAGGCTTCCGCCGAACTTGGTGAAGTAACTGCGGACGTTGGCGACGGTTCTCTTGTTGTTGTCGGTCGCCGTTTCCACCAGGAACGCGATGCCGTGGGGACCGTAGCCTTCGTACACTATCTCCTTGTAGTCCGCCTGATCCTTCTCGGAAGCGCGCTTGATGGCGCGTTCGACGTTCTCCTTGGGCATATTCTCGCTCCTTGCAGTCTGGAGGAGTGCGCGGAGACGGGGGTTGCCGGTCACATCGGGACCGCCCTGTTTCACGGCTATGGTGATTTCCTTTCCAATCTTTGTGAAGGTCTTGGCCATATGGCCCCAACGTTTGAACTTGCGTTCCTTCCTGAATTCAAATGCTCTTCCCATAGCCGATACTATTTGATTCTTGAGATGTACTTGTCGATGTCGTACGCTTCGTATGATGCGGGGTAGAGGACCTTGATCTTTTCGTAGAATTCGACTGCCCCGTCATTGTCACCGAGTTCCTCGCAGACAAGTCCGGCCTTCAGCATATACTTTGCGGTCAGGTCATTGTCGGAGGCCGCGATGGCCTTGTTGTACCACACGAGAGCTTCGGAGTTGTTTCCAAGTCCGACGTATGCGTCACCTATGCAGCAGAGAGCGCGTGCCTTGGTGACCGATTCCCTGCCGTTGTACTTCTTGAGGTAGCTGATGGCTTCCTGGAAGTTGCCCAGCTGGAGTTCGCAGATGCCTGCGTACATATATGCGGCCTGACCTGCCTTTGCGCCGAACTGGTCGATGACCTGTGCGAAGCCGAGGGCGTTGCCGTCACCGTTGAGCGCCTGGCTGTAGTCCTCTGCGCGGAAATAGGTCTCCGCTGTGAACATCTGGGCTCGCGCCGTCTCCCTGGCGGGTTCGGCAACCCACCTGTTGAACGCATAGATGCCGAGTGCCACGGCCACTATGCCGACGATAACCCAAGTGAAGAGAGACTCGTACTTCTTAAGGAAGAGTTCAACCCTGGAAGCCGCTTCGACAACCTGTCCGTTGTCCTGATTCTGTTTGCTTTGATTGTTTGCCATTGCTATTGTATTTTCTATATTTTTTCCGATAGGAAACGCAAAAATACAATAAAAAGTGCAAACACAAACTATTTTTGTAATTTTGTGAGGCCAAAAGACAACTACGCCGTATGTATCTCAAGAAAATCATACTTGCTGATTTCAAAAACATTGAAACGGCGCAGGCCGAATTCTCGCCGAAGTTCAACTGCATCACCGGTGACAACGGCAGCGGAAAGACCAATCTGCTTGACGCCATCTGGTGCCTGTCGATGACAAAGAGCTTCTTCCAGCTCACCGACAGGCAGATCGTGCGGCACGACCGCGAGGCGGCCGCTGTCAACGGCACATTCATCGACTCCGGCTCGAACAGCCACACCGTGGCGCTTTCCGTCAGGGGTAAAGGTGACAAACTGCTCAAGTATGACGGAAAGTCCTGCCGCAGGCTTTCGGACCACATCGGCCGAATTCCGACAGTGATGGTGTCCCCTTCCGATTCCTCACTGGTGTCCGAAGGCGGAGAGGCGCGCAGGCGTTTCCTCAACTGCATACTTTCACAGACTGACAGCGCCTACCTGCGCAGTCTCATTGCATACAACAAGCTTCTCCTTCAGCGCAATTCCCTCCTCAAGGATGAATATGTCCAGAGGGATCTGCTCGACACCGTCACCGTGCAGATGGATGCTCACGCCACAAGGATATACAGGGCACGCAGGAAACTCTGCGGAGACCTTCTCCCGCTCCTTTCCCGATATTACGGACGAATATCCGGCGGGGCGGAGGCCGTATCAATGAAATACCGTTCCGACCTTGACGAGGCCACCTTCCTGATGTCGGCCGCAAACGATTTCGAGCGTGACCGCCTGCTGAAGTTCACCCTGCGCGGCATTCACCGCGATGAGGTGGATTTCCTGCTTGACGGCTATTCCATACGGCGCTTCGGCTCCCAGGGACAGCAGAAGTCCTTCCTCACCGCCCTCAAGCTCGCACAGTTCTCGCTTATGAGGGACTCCTACGGCTTCCCGCCGATACTGCTTCTGGACGACCTCTTCGACAGGCTTGACTCCAAACGCGTGGAGGCCCTGCTCGAACTCGTTTCGGACGAAAGTTTCGGACAGATATTCATAACCGACAGCAACAAGGTCAGGATAGGCTCGACTATCGACCGTCTCGGCGCCGACTCGGTGTTTCTCACCGTCAGAGGCGGCGAAATACAACCCGCAGAAAATGAAGAGAGGTGAATCCCTGCAGATAAACAGCATAATGCAGTCGTTCATACGCGAATCAGGCCTCCGGAAAGGGCTTGACGGAGTCCGCGCCGGCAATGTGTGGGATTCCGTGGCCGGGCCACAGGCAGCGGCGGCGACAACTCGGAAAACTTTTTCCAACGGAGAACTGACCGTGTTCATAAGCAGTTCGGTGGTCCGCAGTTCACTGCGTTTCCGCCTGCCGCAGATCATATCATCGATGAACGCCATCCTGGGCGAGGGCACGGTGCGCTACATTCACCTGAAATAGTATGAAGAGAATTAAAGTCATAGTGGACAGCGCAATCCCCTTCATCGAAGGAGTGCTTGAAAGGTGGTGCGACGTGGTTTACCTTCCGGGAGCGGATTTCACACCCGACGCCGTATCCGACGCCGACGCTCTGGTAATACGTACCCGCACGCGATGCAACGCCGGCCTGCTCGAAGACTCCGGCGTGAAGTTTATAGCGACGGCAACCATAGGCACTGACCATATCGACCTTGACTGGTGCTCTTCCAACGGCATAGAGGTTTTCAGCGCGCAGGGATGCAATTCCGGTGGCGTGATGCAGTATGTCTTCACGGCCCTTTCCCTTGTCTCGCGCAGGAAGGGAATACCTATGGACGGGAAGACTCTCGGCGTGATCGGTGTGGGGAACGTGGGTTCGAAGGTCGCCCTCGCGGGGATGGCTCTCGGTTTCAATGTGCTGACCTGCGATCCGCCGAGAAAGGAGGCGGGATACACCGATTTCAACTATCTTCCGCTTCAGGATGTTCTGGAACGGTCCGACATAGTGACACTGCACGTTCCTCTTGACCAGTCGACCCGCTCTATGGCGGATAACGCATTCTTCGATATGATGCGTCCGGGGGCGCTGCTGATAAACGCCTCCAGAGGGCCCGTGGTTGTGGACTCCGCACTCAAGGCTCACAGGGCCGGACTCGGAGCCGTGATACTGGACGTATGGAACGGTGAACCCGACATCGACCGCGAACTGCTTGCGATGACGGATGTGGCCACGATGCACATAGCCGGGTATTCCCGTCAGGGTAAGGTCAACGGAACAGTGATGTGCGTCCGTGCCCTGGCTGAACGCTTCGGGATAGAAGGCCTTGCCGGTTTCTCCGTGCCTGCGCCGGCGGTTCCTCTTGACATGGCGGGAAGGCCCTTCTCCGAGGCCGGAGCCGCAATGGAAGCCGTTTATGATCTGGCGGGAGATGATGCGGCGCTGAGGTCAGATCCTTCATTATTTGAGAAATTGAGAAACAGATACAACTACAGAGATGAGTTCATTATTCAACAGCGATGACCTGCGCACACTCGCAGCAAGGGGGGTCACGCCGGAAACGGCCGAGGCCCAGATGCAGAATTTCAGGAAAGGTTTCCCCTATCTCGACGTGATCGGTCCCGCGACACCCCGGAGGGGCATCACGATTCTCGATGAGGACCGGAGGGAACAGGCCCTTGAGGCGTACCGTAACAGAAAATGCACGGTCGCAAAGTTCGTCCCTGCCTCAGGCGCCGCTTCAAGGATGTTCAAGGATATGTACGCCGCCGCCGACCATCTGCGCGAAGGAGGTGATGCCGCCGGGTGTGCGGCCGGCAGATTCATTGAAAACATACGCAGGTTCGCATTCTACAGCGATGAACTTTTCGCCGGGGCGACTCCGCTCCAGTCCTGCGAAAGGCTGCTCGGCCCTGAAGGTCTTGACTACGGCAGCAAGCCGAAGGGACAGATACTTTTCCACCGCTATGAGGACGGCCCCAGGACGGCTTTCGAGGAGCATCTTGTCGAAGGCGCTCTATACGCCTCCGATTCCGAAGGAGTGGTGAGGATGGTTGTGACCGTTTCACCCGAACATCTCGACTCCTTCAAGTCCCTTCTCGAAAAGGTGCGTCCTTCCTACGAGCGGCGTTTCGGTGTCAGATACTCTGTGACCTTCACGCTTCAGTCCCCTTCGACCGACACGATAGCGGCAACTCCGGACAATCAGCCCTTCAGGAAGTCTGACGGAACACTGCTCTTCCGTCCAGGTGGACACGGCGCGCTGATCCGCAACCTCAATGAGGTGGATTCGGACATAGCCGTTATCAAGAACATAGACAATGTAGCCCGTGAAAGCTATATTCCTCAGACGGTTCTGTGGAAGAGGATACTCATAGGCCGTCTGATACAGAGTATGGACAGATGCTTCTCCCTGCTGAGGCGCTCGGAGGTTGAAAAAGACTCCGAAACTCTCCGTAACGAGATTGTTACATTCCTTGATACAGAGTATAATATAACAGTTTCGAGAGAAAACGCACTTTCTGACCTGATTGCAAGACTCAACCGCCCCATCCGCGTCTGCGGTATGGTGAGAAATGTGGGCGAACCGGGCGGAGGACCGTTCATTGTAAGGGAAAGGGACGGCTCCACGTCGCTTCAGATACTTGAGAGCGTCCAGCTGGATATGAACGACCCCGGTGCGCTCACAATGTTCCGTGAAGGGACCCATTTCAATCCTGTCGATCTGGTCTGCTCTCTGGTTGATTACAAATGTAAACACTTCAATCTTCCTGATTTCGTGGATCCTGCAACAGGCTTCATATCATCCAAGAGCTACGAGGGACGCACGCTCAAGGCCCAGGAACTTCCCGGCCTGTGGAACGGAGCGATGAGCCGATGGAACACGATTTTCGTCGAGGTGCCGCTGATCACTTTCAATCCGGTGAAGACACTTTTCGACCTTCTCCGCGACGAGCATCAGTAACCCAAGTTTCGCGTTTGCGTAACTTGAATCAGTAATATTTGTCCTTTTGCTTCAAATTAGCCATATTTGCACCGATAATGGATTGTAGGATGAAAAAGTTGTCAATCATACTTGCCGCGTTGATGCTGCCGCTGTTATGCAATGCACAGATAAGCATAGGCGCCAAAGGCGGAGCGGCAGCCAGCTGGATACCCCATACAATGCTTCTCGGCAACGAGACTGCAATAGTCCCTCACTTGGGAGGGTATGCAGGCGGCATCTTTCAATATGACCTGAACTCCGACTTTATGCTTCAGGCTGAACTGTTGTTTGCTCAGAAAGGTCATTCCGACCGCACGCAATATGACTATTTCACCAACAAGTACGATTTGAACCTTGGGTATCTGCAGATTCCCGTCTTCGCCGGTATGCATCTCGGCGATGAAGGAACGGTGATGATAGGCCCTGAATTCGGATGCCTGCTGTATGCAAAGTCGGTCGAGGCCGTTGACGGAAGTCTCAGACTTGATGCAATGGACCGTTGCCGCAAGTTCAATGCAGCCCTGGCCATTCAGATCAACCATATGTTCAGCGACAGTTTCGGCGTTGACGTCAAATACAGTTTCGCCCTCACAAAGACTTTCGACAAGTATATGTATCGCGGTATGCCAATTGAGGACAAGGGGCACAACAGTACCGTTCAGATCGGCCTCTGCTACAGGTTCGAACTTTATTGACAAATCGTTGTGATATGGAAAGAGGATGACTGCAAAGTCACCCTCTTTTATTTATGTTACGGAAAAAACTGCCGTCAAAAGGTCATTTCTTGTACTTGACAGCATCGCCTTCCACGGGAAGATTCGCCTTGTAGGCTTCGATGTAGGCGTTGAATCCTGCGACATCCTCACTCTTCGGAGCTATCTCCACGCCCTTGTTGCCTGCGAATACGACCTCTTCAAGCCAGTCAGCGAGCCTGAGTCCCGAAGGGTTGTTCACAAGATACGACGCCAGAAGCGCGATGCCCCACGCTCCGCCTTCCCCGGCAGTCTCCATCACGGAGATGGGTGAATTCAGAGCGGCTGCGAGTATGCTCTGTCCGACGCCTTTGGTCTTGAACAGTCCGCCGTGACCTGTGATGCGGTCAACCTTGACTTTCTCCTCTCCGAGAAGCACATCGTTGCCTATCTTCAGGACGGCTACCGTAGAGTAGAGGATGGACCGCATGAAGTTGCTGAGGTTGAAACGGTCGGTGGCGCTGCGTACGAACAGCGGCCTGCCTTCCTGTAAACCCATTACAGGCTCTCCGGAGATGTAGTTGTACGAAAGCAGACCCCCGCAGTCGGGATCGCCCTTTGCTGCGGCGTTGAAGAGAGTGTCATATATGGTACCCATCTTCACGGGCGCTCCGAGGGCTTCCTGGAACTCGCTGAAAAGCGAGGCCCAGCCGTTGAGGTCGGAGGTGCAGTTGTTGCAGTGAACCATAGCCACAAGGCTGCCGTCGGGGGTAGTCACCATATCGATGGCCTCATAGGGCTTGGAAAGTTCCTTTTCGAGCACTATCATCGAGAAGGATGAAGTGCCTGCGGAAACGTTGCCGGTGCGCTGCTTGACAGCGTTCGTGGCAACCATACCCGTTCCGGCGTCACCTTCCGGAGGGCAGAGCGGAACGCCTGCCTTGAGATGTCCCGAGACGTCGAGCAGCTTCGCTCCCTCCTCTGTAAGGCAACCTGCCTTCGCTCCTGCGGGAATCGATTTGGGAAGGATGTCCTCGAGTTTCCAGGGGAATCCGCAAGGCTTTACCAGACGGTTGAACTTTTCGACCATTGCCGCGTCGTAGGCCTTTGTTGAAGGATCGACGGGAATCATACCGGAAGCGTCACCTACGCCGAGCACGCGGCATCCGGTGAGTTTCCAATGAATGTAGCCGGCCAGAGTGGTGATAAAGTCAATGTCCTTCACGTGCTTCTCCCCGTCCAGTATGCACTGATAGAGGTGGGAGATGCTCCATCTCAGGGGGATGTTGTAGACGAAGAGATCAGACAGTTCAGCGGCTGCGCGGCCCGTGTTGGTGTTGCGCCAGGTGCGGAAGGGAACGAGTATCTCACCGTCCTTGCCGAAGGCCATATAGCCGTGCATCATTGCGCTGATGCCGATGGCTGCAAGATTCTCAATCTCCACTCCGTAGCGTCCGGATACGTCTTTTCGAAGGTCTGCATAGCAGTCCTGAAGGCCGCTCCAGATATCCTCTATGGAATAGGTCCAGAGGTTGTTGACCAGCCGGTTCTCCCACTCGTGGCTTCCCTGTGCGACAGGCTTGTTATCACCGTCGATAAGGACGGCCTTGATGCGGGTGGAGCCGAATTCTATGCCGAGGACGGCCTTCCCGTCAACTATGGTTTGCCTTGCCTGATCCATCCTACTTCAAAGCCTTGTTGAGAAGGTAGTAGACTTCGTTGGTGCGGAGTTCCTTCTTGAAACCTTCTGTGGTGGTGTTCTTGTCGATGTGTACGAATTCGATGCCTGTCATCTCAGCGAAATCATCCCAGTATTCAGCGGTGATGTCGTAACTGAATGCGGAGTGATGGGTGCCGCCGGCGAGTATCCACGCGCCTGCTCCGATCTCGAAGGTGGGCTGGGGAACCCAGAGCGCCGATGCTACCGGAAGGTTGGGCATAGGCTTGGGTTCGATGCATTCCACATCCTGAGCGATGAGGCGGAAACGGTTGCCGAGGTCCACGACGGTAGCCTTGATGCCGGGGCCGACCTTGGATGTGAAGACAAGCCTTGCAGACTGCTGCTTGCGTATGCCGATGCCGAGGAAATGAACTTCCAGCTTCGGTTTGTCGCTTGCAATCAGAGGGCATACCTCCAGCATATGCGACTGAAGTATGGAACTGCGGTCGCCGGCGAAATTGAGGGTGTAGTCCTCAAGGAAGGAGCAGCCGGTGGGAAGGCCCTGGGACATAACCCAAAGAGTCCTGCAGAGGCAGGCTGTCTTCCAGTCACCTTCTGCGCCGAAGCCGTAGCCCTCCGCCATAAGCCGCTGTGTCGCAAGGCCCGGAATCTGGTCGAAACCGAGGAAGCCGGGAGCGTCGATGTCGGCTCCGCCAAGGTCGTCGAAGTTGGTCGTGAATGCGCTTGCATTCTCGTCCTTGAGGACTTTCCTGATGGCGATTTCCGCCTTTGCGGCGTTTTTGACCTTCTCCCAGTAGACCTTTTCTCCCGACTCGTCTATCTTGATTGTATAAAGCCTGCGGTATTCGTCCACAAGGGCGTCCGCTTCGGCATCGGTGACGTGCCTGAGGTATTCCATAAGGGAGGATACGGGGTAGTAGTCCACGTGATAGCCGAGTCTCTGCTCGAATTCGACGCGGTCACCGTCGGTCACGGCAACGTTGTTCATATTCATACCGAACATCAGGCATCTGACGCTCTTAGCATCTGCGACACCCGCTGCAACCCTTGCCCATACGGCGATCTTCTTCTGGACGTCGGCGTTCTTCCAGTACCCGACGACAACCTTGCGCGCAACGCGCATACGTGTGCAGATGTGGCCGAACTCGATATCCCCGTGAGCGGACTGGTTGAGGTTCATGAAGTCCATATCGATGGAATCCCAGGGAATCTCGGCATTGTACTGGGTGTGGAAGTGGAGCAGGGGCTTGCCCAGCGCCTGCAGACCCTTTATCCACATTTTGGCGGGTGAGAAAGTATGCATCCAGGTGATTACACCGATGCAGCGGGAATCGTTATTGGCGGCCTTCATCAGGGCCTCCACTTCGTCGGAGGAGTTGGCGGTTCCCTTATATACAACCTTTACGGGGATGTTGCCTCCGTTGTTGAGGCCTTCGACCATCTCCTTGGAATGGCCGTCGACAATTTTCACCGTTTCGCCGCCGTAGAGCAGCTGCGCGCCGGTGATCCACCAGAGTTCGTAATTATCAAAAGCTTTAATCATCGTCTTTATTTCTTTTTTTGTCCATAATATGCATTCGGGCCGTGTTTGCGGCTGAAATGCTTTTCCACCAGAAGCGGATTCATCGTGAGATTCGGATTCACTCCGAAGGCTATGTATGCCATCTTTGCCACCTGCTCGAGCACAACGGCATTGTGCACCGCTTCGGCTGCATCCCTTCCCCAGGCGAACGGACCGTGGTTCTTTACCAGGACCGCGGGCGTATGTACGGGGTTGAGACCTTCGAAGCGCCTGACAATGACATTGCCCGTCTCGAGTTCGTATGCGCCCCTGACTTCCTCCTGAGTCATATCATCGGTGCAGGGAACCGCATCGTGGAAATAATCAGCGTGGGTCGTGCCGATGTTGGGAATGTCGCGACCGGCCTGGGCCCAGGCCGTGGCGTAGGTGGAGTGGGTATGCACAACGCCTCCGATTTCAGGAAACGCCTTGTAGAGCGCAAGATGGGTGGGGGTGTCTGAAGACGGGCGGAGGTCCCCCTCGACGACATTGCCTTCGAGATCGACCACCACCATATCTTCAATGCGCATCGAATCGTAACTTACGCCGCTGGGCTTTATGACCACAAGGTTCGTGTCACGGTCTATGGCCGAGACGTTTCCCCAGGTGAATATCACAAGTCCGTGCCTGACCAGGTCGAGATTCGCGCGGAACACTTTTTCCTTAAGTTCTTCAAGCATCGCTACCAGAGAATTACGTAGAGAACGGCAACGATGGCGATAATGCAGAATGCGCCGATCTTGTAACCCTTGTTGGTATGGAAGAGGGTGAGGTCGACGGGTATTGCCTTAACGTCGCGCCTGGTGTCCTTCGAGTTCGAAATGAGCCATACTGCGGGGCAGCCCACGATGACTCCGAAGAAGAAGAATGCCTGGAATCCGATGTCGTTGAGATAGCAGATGAAGCTGTTTTCAGGTGTTGCCGCAGCAGGAAGGCAGGCGCCCCAGATAACTACGACGGCTGCAAGGACGATGAAGAATATTCCGGTGAACCCGAGTATCTTCGCCCATTTGAGCATAGTGGCGCGGTCCTTTTCGGTGGGAACCTCGCACATTTCGGCCTTCTTGTTGTCAATCAGGGAGATTACAACCATCATTGTGATGAGGATCATAAAGATGTAGCCTGCACGGAACTGGAAGGGAACGTCCCCGAGGAACACCTTGAAGAGCACGCCGAGGGGAATGGTTGCGATTGCAGTCCATACGGCGGCCTTGCCGGAAGCGCGCTTCCAGAGGAGGCCGAGGCCGAATACTATCACGATACCGGGATAGATGAAGCCGGAGTATTCCTGGATGTACTGGAATGCCTGGTCGAGGTTGCCCAGAAGGGGCTTCACGGCGATTGCGGCGATGACAAGAGCGGTGAGGGAGGTCAGTCGGCCGACGGTCACGAGTTTCCTGTCATTTGCTTCCTTGTTGATGTATTTCTTGTAGATATCCATCGTGAAGAGGGTGGACGTGCTGTTGAACATCGATGCAAGGGATGATATGATGGCTGCTGAAAGGGCGGCGAAGGTCAGACCCTTGATTCCAACGGGAGTGAAGTTGCGCACGAGCCAGGGATATGCCTCATCGGACACGTTGATGGACCCCTGGAGACCGGTGAACATATCGGGATGGAGGGAGATGTAATATGCGCAGACACCGGGGAGAACCACGATGAAGGGGATCAATATCTTGAGGAAACCTGCGAAGATGAGACCCTTCTGGGCTTCACCCACACTCTTTGCGGCAAGACCCTTCTGGATGATGTACTGGTTGAAGCCCCAGTATCCGAGGTTGGTTACCCAGACGGCGCCGACGACGGCGGCGATGCCGGGAACGTTTGCGAATGCGCTTTCACCGTGGCTTCTCTGGACTACCAGATGGAGGTGGCTGTCGTTGAGGTGGTCACCCGTGGTCAGGTCGGTGAACACGTTGTTCAGACCGGCCAGAACGCCTTGTCCGTCACCTACGGCCCTGAGGGCGAAGATGGCTGTGATCAGACCGCCGCCGACGAGGAACACCACCTGAAGTACGTCAGTCCAGGCGACAGATGCCAGACCTCCGTAGATGGAGTAGATGCCCGCGATGATGTAGAGGGTGAGGATTATGACTATTCTCATCGAAACGGTGAAGCTTCCGATCTGGAGCATCGCGCCCTGAAGACCGAGTATCTGCTCGATTGCAAGTGCGCCGAGCCAGGCGACGGAGGTCAGGTTGACGAATATGTAGAGGAAGAGCCACAGGATGGAGAATGCAAGGCCCACACCGTCGTTGTAACGTTCGCGGAGGAACTGGGGGATGGTGAAGATCTTGCGCTTGAGCATCGTGGGAAGGAGGAACTTGCCCACAACGATGAGGGTCACTGCCGCCATCAGTTCGTATGCCGCGGTTGCGATACCGTCCGCATAGGAGGTACCGGACATTCCGATGAACTGTTCGGCTGAAATGTTAGCTGCGATCAGAGATGCGCCTACCGCCCACCAGGTAAGTGTGTTGCCTGCAAGGAAGTAGTCGTTTGCACTCTTTTCCTGACCCTTCTTCGTGCGTCCGAGGAAGAGTCCGAGGAAAATCAGGAGGGCCAGGTATATCACCACTATGACAAGGTCGACGGTGCGGAAACCTGACGCTGCGATTTGTTGAAAGATGTTCATATTGTTGGATTGATTGTTTGTCTGCTATTCGGCCACGCTGAAGGCGAAGGTGCAGTGGCTGTGGTATGTCATGCCGGGACGAAGCTCGGCTGAGGGCCAGTTGGGCTTGTTGGGGGAGTCGGGGAAGTGCTGGCTCTCGAGGCAGACGCCTGTGCGCTGCTCATATACGATGCCGTTCTTGCCCGTGAGAGTGCCGTCGAGGAAGTTGCCTGAATAGAACTGCACTCCGGGTTCGTCGGTATAGACTGTGAGAACGATGCCGTTGTCAGGGTTGGTGAGGATGGCCTGCTCGACTGTGATGTCGCCGGTGGTGTTGAAGCACCAGTTGTGGTCGAATCCGTTGCCGAACTTCACCTGTTCGAAATCGAAGTTGGTGACATCGTCGCCGATGCGCTTGGGAGCGGTGAAGAAGTCCATAGGCGTTCCTTCCACAGCCACGATTTCACCGGTTGTCATATATGTGTCATCGACAGGGGTGAAACTTGACGAGTTGATCCAGAGGGTGTGGTCGAGAATGGTGTTGGAAGGATCGCCGGTGAGGTTGAAATACGAGTGGTTCGTCATATTGATGACGGTGGCCTTGTCGGTGGTCGCCTCGTATGCTATCTCTATGCGGTTGTCTTCGGTCAGGGTGTAGGTGACATATGCCTTGACGTTGCCGGGGAAGCTGTTGTCGCCGTCGGGGGAGTCGATGCAGAGCTTGAGGTGGGATGCGTCGGCTTCCACCATATCATAAACCTGATACTGCCAGCCGGTGGGACCGCCGTGGAGGCAGTGTCCGAAATTGTTCTGGGGCAGCTGGTACTCGACACCGTCGAGGGTTATGCGGCCCTGGTTGATGCGGTTGGCGTAGCGTCCGATAGCTGCGCCGAAGTCGGACTGGTTGTTCTCGGGGAAATAGTCCTGAACGCTGCCGAAGCCGAGAACGACGTCGTGATAGACATTTTCACGGTCGGGTACCCAGATTGAGACTATTCGTCCACCGAAGTTGGTGATGCAGACCTCCATACCCGATTCGTTGGAAAGGGTGTAGAGAGCTGTGGCCTTGCCGTTGTACTCGGAAGCGAACTTCTGGGGGTCAAGCCCGGACCTGGTGAGCCCGGTTGAGGCCTTGGGTGAGCAGGCAACCATTGCCAGAGCGCCTGCTGCGAGAATAAGATTGAAGAATCCCTTCATTTTGATTGAATATTTGGTGATTGATTATGAATTTGCGTACAATCCCACAAATATAGCAATAAAATATGAAGAAAAAAGGCTTTATTCCGTATTAATGTATATCTCGGTATGAGAACTTCTCCTGTACTGTTCCGTCGAGGAGTATCAGAACAAGAGGGAAACTGCCGTTGGTGATGGACAGGAATATGTCAGGCTCGAGAAATTCGAAAGCGACGCCTCCCATACCGTTCTCCTCGAGCCAAGCGGCTGCCCGGTCCCGGCGAAGGGGCGTGTCCTCACCGCCGAAGATGACTGTGGTCGGGCCGTCTGTGAATTCTCCGCGCTTTCTGAGGACGGAAATTTTCTGAGCGGCCCTGCTGCAGTAAGGGCACTTCAGTGAGAAGAAACAGAGGGTGTGCCGGCCTTCGAAGATGTCCCCCTTCAGCGGAAACTCTCCGCGGTGCGTTTCAAGCGCGGATAGGTTGACTGTGGTCGAGCGCGCGTATCCTTCGTAATCCCAGTTGTCCGGAGGTGAGATTATGAATACGGCCGCCAAGGTCCCCGCTGCTGCAAGAACCGTCACGGTGCCCTGCCTTCTGAATTGAAGGGAGGGGCAGCCCCTTGAGAGGAAGAGCACCAGTCCTGTTGCCGCGTTCTTGGCAATCGACTGGAGCGGATTCATTTCGACAAGGTCTCCGAAACAGTTGCAGTTGCCGTTGTGCCCGGTCACCATAAGGACTGCAAGCAGCAGCGTGAATGCGGCAAGGACCAGAGCGCATACGATGCCTGCGAAGTGTTGCCTGCGGCCTGCGATGAGCCACAACCCGAGGAACATTTCAAAAGCGATCAACAGCCTGGACAGCAGGAAGGCCATCGGAAGGCTGAAAAGTCCGGACGAGAATACGTATATTTCGAACGAATCTATCGAAACGAGTTTCGCTATGGATGAAAAAATGAAAAGCAGGCCCGTCAGGACCCGCATTGCAAAACGGAAACGCCCTCTCCCCGTGGAGAAGGCGTCCCTGTTTCCGCTACCCGTCAGAAGAGTTGGGGAGTGCATTTGTACTTGGCTGAAATGCCTGCGATATTCACAGCGGTATTGTAGTCGCTGCACTTTTCTCCATCCCTGAGGGTCTGGGTTATTTCAACTGAATTCTCACCCACCGATGCTTTGCAATGGCAGGTCTTCGAGCAACCTGACAGTCCTGCGACTGACAGAATTGTGATGGCTAGCAATATTTTCTTCATTGTCATTGGTAGTTGGTTGCGTTGTCTGTGTTTCAAAATCTGTTCCGCAAATATAGCGAAAATATATTATCTTTGCAGTCTAAACAGCTTCTAACAACGAAAAAACATATCACGCAATATGTTCGAGAATTTGGTCGACAGGCTCGAGAGTTCGCTCAAACTCATCAAGGGCCAGGGAAAGATTACGGAAGTCAATATATCCGAGACGCTCAAAGAGGTCCGCAAGGCCCTGCTTGACGCCGACGTCAGCTACAAGACAGCCAAGCAGTTCTGTGACACCGTGAAGCAGAAGGCTCTTGGTCAGGACGTGCTCAAGGCCGTCCGTCCGGAGCAGCAGATGGTGAAGATCGTTCATGATGAACTTGCCGAACTGATGGGGAGCGAGCACTCCGAAATCAATCTCAAGGGCAGCCCCGCCATAGTGCTGGTTGCGGGTCTTAACGGTTCCGGTAAGACCACGTTCTGCGGCAAGCTTGCCCTTAACGTCAGGAGCAAAAGAGGAATGCAGGTACTGCTTGCCGCCTGTGACACGTTCCGCCCCGCAGCTGTCGAGCAGTTGAAGACCCTCGGCGCACAGGTGGGTGTGCCCGTATATTCCGAGGACGGAGTCACTGACAACATACGCATAGCCCTGAACGCCATTGCCAAAGCGAAGGCGGAAGGATATCCCGTGGTCATCATAGACACCGCCGGACGTCTTGCCGTGGATGATGCCCTGATGGATGAGATATCCGCTCTGCACAAGGCGGTCAAGCCTTCGGAGACACTCTTTGTGGTGGATGCAATGACGGGTCAGGACGCAGTGGAGACAGCGAAGGCGTTCAATGAACGGCTCGATTATGACGGAGTCGTCCTCACCAAGATGGACGGTGACACCAGAGGCGGCGCCGCCCTATCCGTCAAGGCTGTTGTCGGCAAGCCCATCAAGTTTGTCAGCGCCGGCGAGAAGATGGAGGCTCTCGATATCTTCTACCCCAAGAGAATAGCAGACCGCATACTCGGTATGGGTGACGTGGTCTCGCTGGTTGAGAAGGCTCAGGAGCAGTTTGACGAGGAGCAGGCCCGCAGGCTCCACAAGAAGCTGGCCCGTGACCAGTATTCAATCCAGGACTTCTATGACCAGATACAGCAGATCAAGAAGATGGGCAACATAAAGGATCTGGCCTCAATGATACCCGGTATGGACAAGGCTCTGAGGGATGTTGATATGGACAATTCGTCGTTCAAGGGCATCGAAGCGATAATCCAGTCGATGACACAGGCCGAGCGTGACGATCCGTCAATCATAAACGGCAGCCGCCGCAAGAGGATTGCGGACGGTTCCGGCACGAGCATAGTCGAAGTCAACAGGCTTCTCAAGCAGTTCGAACAGACGCGGCGTGTGATGAAACAGGTATCCGGCACCAACAGAATGCAGCTGATGCGTCAGATGGCAAGAAAACGCAGGTAGGAGACTATTTCAGACTCTCCAGAAGTCCGGGCCTCAGCAGACGGGTGCGCTCAAGCGCCATTTCGTCCTGCCAGGCCCGGATTTTTTTTGGGTTTCCGCTCAAAAGGACCTCAGGCACCTTCCATCCGTTGAATTCGGCGGGACGTGTATATACCGGGGGAGCCAGAAGTCCGTCCTGGAAGGAGTCCGAAAGCGCGGATGTCTCGTCCCCCAGAGCTCCGGGGATGAGTCTGACCACTGCGTCCGTTATGATGGCGGCAGGAATTTCGCCGCCGCTCAGCACATAGTCGCCGATAGATATCTCCCTTGTTATGAGATGCTCCCTGATGCGGTGGTCAATGCCCTTGTAGTGGCCGCAGAGTATGATGATGTTCTCCTTGCAGGAAAGTTCGTTGGCCATTCCCTGGTTGAGTATCTCCCCATCGGGGGCGGTGAAGATGATTTCATCGTATCGACGTTCCTTCTCCAGGCTGCTGATACAGTTGAATACGGGCTCGACCATCATCACCATACCGGCATCTCCTCCGAACGAATAGTCGTCGACCCGGCGGTAGTTGCCCAGGCCGTAGTCCCTCAGATTGTGGATATGTATTTCCACAAGGCCCTTGTCACGGGCGCGTTTGACTATCGAATAGTTCAGCGGACTCTCCAGAAGTTCCGGAACGACTGTCAGTATATCTATCCTCATAACGCCACAAAAATACGAAAAATGGGGACTTGATAAATAAAATTTGCTATATTTGTAAGTTATAACATCTAAAAAGATTCATTTTATGAACGAAGAAATCAAAAACGTTGTTCCCGAGGAACAGCAAACTCCTGCCACTGAGCAGATCGGGGAAGTGCCCACACCCGAGACCACAGAATCCGCAACCGAAGAAGAAAAGAAGTCGATATTCGATGAAGTGATCGACTTTTCCGAGAAGAGCCTCAAGGAACTTGTGGACCTTTTCGAAAAGCTTCTTGGAGAAGAATCACAGCAGACCGTCTACAAGAATGCCGAAGCCATAAAGGCCGCATTCTACAAGGTTCTCAAGAAAGAGAAGGTGGCTTCCGGTTACGTCGACCCGGCCCTCGAGGGTCATACGGCTCAGGATGCGGTTGAAGCTGTGCCGGAAAATGCGGGGGAAGCGCAGGAGGAGATTTCCAACAACCCGTTCGCAGACATAGAGAAGGCATTCAAGTCGGTCTATTCAAGGTACAAGACTATCCGTGCCGACTATATCCAGAAGAGCGAGAAGCAGAAGGAGGAGAACTACGCTGCAAAGCAGGAAGTCATCGACCGCATCAAGGAACTTCTCGACAAGCAGGAGGACGTCAACCGCACCTTCCCCGAATTCCGCGCCCTGCAGGCGCAGTGGCGCAGCATAGGCTCCGTGCCACAGGGCAAGGCCGAGGCCATATATGAGACCTATCAGCACTGCGTGGAGATGTTCTACGACTATGTCAAGATAAACAAGGAACTCCGTGACCTCGATTTCAAGAAGAACCTCGACGCCAAACTTGAACTCTGCCGCAAGGCGGAGGCCCTTTCGGACGAGGGCAACGTGGTGGAGGCTTTCAGAACTCTTCAGAAGCTTCACGACGAATGGAAGGAGTTCGGTCCGGTCGACAGGGAGAACCGTGAATCCATCTGGGAACGCTTCAAGGCCGCCACAACCGTCATCAACAGGAAATATCAGGCATATTTTGACGGCAAGAAGGAGGAACAGAAGGAAAATCTCGTCAAGAAGACGGCTTTGTGCGAGAAAGTCGAGGCAATCGCCGAGTCCGAGATTCCCGATTCGACCAGGTGGAACGCTCTTTCCAAGGAAATAGAATCCATCCAGGCCGAATGGAAGAAGATAGGTTTCGCATCGAAGAAGGACAACCAGAAGATATATGACCGCTTCCGTGCCGCCTGCGACAGGTTCTTTGCCCGCAAGCGCGATTTCTATGTGGATTTCAAGAGCCAGATGCAGGATAACCTCGACAGGAAGATCGCTCTCTGTGAACAGGCTGAAGCTCTCAAGGACAGCACCGAATGGAAGAAGGTGACCGACGAGCTCATCGAACTCCAGAACAAGTGGAAGGAGATAGGTCCCGTTTCACGCAAGAAGTCAGAGGCTGTCTGGAAACGCTTCCGCGCAGCCTGCGACGAATTCTTTGCCAGCAAGGACAGGCATTTCGGCGGCAAGGACGAGGAGTTCCGCAACAATCTTGCTGCGAAACTCGCTCTTGTAGAAGAAATCAAGGCCTGTGAAAACCCTGATGAGGAATCTATGAAGGACTTCCAGGAACGCTGGGCATCCATCGGCTTCGTTCCCTTCAAGGAAAAGGAGAAGGTTCAGACCGCTTACCGTGAGGCGATGTCGGAGAAGTTCGGTCAGGCCCTGTATGAAGAAAGACGCTCCGCACGCCGTCCTGCCGGACGAGGCCGCCAGGACCGTCCCGAACGTCAGGACCGTGGTCCCCGCGGCGAGATGGACCGTCTGATGCAGCTCTTCAGCAGGAAGCAGCAGGAAATCTCGACCTATGAGAACAATATGGGATTCTTCTCCAAATCCAAGAATGCCGAGGCATTCCTTGCCGACATAAACAAGAAGATAGAGGAGGCCAAGGCCGAACTGCTTGAGATAGAAGAAAAGATCAAGAATCTCGAATCACAAATTGAAGCATAGGGGCGGAGAATGAACGAAAAGAAAAGCAGTATAGTCGGTTTCGCGCTGATAGGGCTGGTACTTCTCGTATTCAGCTGGTACAATACCAAACAGTTTGAAAAACAACAGGCTGAAAGGCAGAGGATAGATTCGCTGGCACGCCTTGACAATGCGCTCAAGAGCGCCGAGGCTCTCTCCGAAGCGATTCAGCCCTCGTTTGAGGATGAAACGTCTGTCCCTGCCGACAATCCGATGGGGCTTCTCGATTCCCTTTCATCCCTCGAAGCGTCATACTGGACCATCGGCAATGACAGGCTCGAACTGACCTTCAGCACAAAGGGCGCGCAGATATCGTCCGCACGCATAAAGGACTACTACACCTACGACAGCCTTCAGCTTCAGATGATACGCCCCGAGGGCAGTTCGTTCGACATAGAGTTCACCACCAAGGACTCCACCGTCAACCAGGCTGTCAACACCGCCGAACTCGGATTCGAAGTGGCCGACCATAATGACAGCACCCTCGTGATGAGGCTCAATTTCGCTCCCGGCTCATATTTCGAACGCATCTACCGTCTTTCCGAAGGCAGCAACATCCTTCAGCAGGACATACGTTTCGTTGGGATGAAGGACCTTCTTCCCAGAAGCCAGTCCAAATTGAGAATGACCTGGAATGTGGTCATACCAAGGCTTGAAAAAGGCTACAAGAACGAACGACAGTATTCGAAGGTTGCATACCGGCTTCCCGGTTCGGCTGACGTTGAGGTGATAACCAAAGGAAAGGATTACAGTCAGAAATCCTTAAACTCGCCGGTCAACTGGTTCGCGGTGAGCCAGCAGTTCTTCTCGGCAATCCTCATAGCGCCCGAGAACTTCTCCTCTGTCAACCTTGCAGCCAAGTTCTTCATAGAGGATGACCCTTCCCGCAACCTCATGGCCTGCACGGCCGTTATGGAAGCCCCCATAGGAGAGAAGAGCGATGAAATCACCATTCCCCTGGAGATGTTCATCGGCCCCAACCAGTACTACCTGCTGAAGTCATACGACAGCGGTTTTGACAAACTTCTTCCACTGGGTGGATGGCTCATCAGCTCTATCACGAAGTTCATCATCATCCCGCTGTTCAACTGGCTGCACAAGTCGATAGCGAGCTTCGGCCTGATCATACTCATTATGACCTTGATACTCAAAACGGTCATAATGCCCTTGACGGTTAAGTCCTATTCGTCTTCGGCCAAGATGCGCGTCATCAAGCCCGAGGTTGACAAGATTAATGCAAGGTATCCCAAGCAGGAGGATGCAATGAAGCGCCAGCAGGCGACTATGGACCTCTACAGACGCTGCGGCATAAGTACACTCGGAGGCTGCCTCCCTATGCTCTTCCAGTTCCCTCTGCTCTGGGCGATGTTCCGCTTCTTCCCTGCGTCCATCGAACTTCGTCAGCAGTCCTTCCTCTGGGCGGACGACCTGAGCGCATTCGATTCGATTCTCGACTTCGGCTTCAGGATTCCACTCCTCGGTGACCATCTCTCGCTGTTCGCTCTGCTCTCGGCAGTCACGACCTTCATCTATTCCAGGATAAGCTACCAGCAGACAGACACTTCGGCGATGCCCGGAATGAAGTTTATGACCGTGTGGTTCATGCCCATATTCATGTTCTTCATCTGCAACAACCTCTCCGCAGGCCTCTGCTACTACTATTTCATCTCCAACCTGCTCACCATCCTCATAATGTGGATAATCCGCAAATGGTTCGTGGATGAGAAGAAGCTGCTTGCCGCAATGCAGGCCAAGGCGTCAAAGACTTCCGCAGCGCCGAAGAAAAAGAAATCGGCATGGCAGGAAAGGATTGAGGCGGCCTATAAGGAACAGCAGCGTATGGCCAACAAGCGATGAGCATACCGGACAACATACGATATTTCAATAATGAACTGCCACCGGACATAAATCTGGTGGCAGTTTCCAAATACCATCCTGTAGAGGATATTCTTGCCGCATACGGGGCGGGGCAGAGGCTTTTCGGTGAGAGCCGTCCCCAGGAACTGCGACTGAAGGCCGAAACTCTCTCAGCCAAGGGCATTGATGATGTACAGTGGCATTTCATCGGCCGTCTGCAGAGCAACAAGATAAGAATGACCGTTCCCTACGCAAGCCTGATACATTCGGTGGACAGCCTTCCCCTGCTCGAAAGGATAGATTCTTCGGCGCGTTCATACGGAAAGGTGCAGGATGTTCTGCTTGAGGTGCATATAGCCTCGGAAACCGCGAAACAGGGATTCCCTCCGGATCAGGTCATCGAAGCGGTTCAAGGCATAAATTCAATGCGTCTGTCCAATGTCAGGGTCAGGGGCCTTATGGGAATGGCCTCATTCACGGATGATACACTTCAAGTGGACAGGGAGTTCAAGCTTCTTTACAGCCTGTTCTCATCGATAAGGGGAATGTCGCTTTGCGATTCATTCGACATACTGTCGATGGGTATGACCAACGACTGGCGTACTGCCATAAAAAACGGTGCCACCCATATAAGGGTAGGCACCGCGATATTCGGAGAGAGGAGTTTTGTCCGTTAATTCCAAGTGGAATTATCAACATTTCACCATTTCAAACATTTTGGAAGCAATCTTGAATGCCGCTCTTTCTCCGCCGAGTATCTTTCCCAGCCTGAGGTAGTCCTCCTTCATCTTCAATGCCCGTTCTGAGCCCGGGGCGATGGCCGTCAGTTCTTTCACGATGTTGTCAGCCGTGCAGTCGTCCTGTATGAGTTCGGTGACGGCCGTTTCATTGAGAATGATGTTCGGAAGGGAGAACTTGTCCATCCTGACGAGCCTGCGGGCTATGGCGTAGGTCAGGGCGCTCATTCCGTAACATACGACCTGCGGAGTTCCGATCAGCGCGGTTTCCAATGTGGCGGTTCCTGAACTGACGACTGCCGCGTCAGCGTGATGCAGCAGAGCGTATGTCCTGCCGCAGACCACCTTTATGCCGCTGTTTTCAAGATATCCTTCATAGATTGAGGCATCGATTGACGGAGCCGCCGCCATTACGAACTGTGCGCCGTCGCCGGCAGGGTCTGCCATCTTTTGCGCGACTTCCGCAAAGCGGGGCATAAGGAAGCCGATTTCCATCCTTCGGCTGCCGGGAAGCAGGGCTATGATGGGACGTGATGCATCAAGATTCTCCGCTGCGCAGAATTCTTCGCGTGACAGGGTCATACCCTCATCCGATGAAACCGCATCGACCAGCGGATTGCCGCAGTAGTGGGCTGATATTCCCCGGGACGTGAAATATTCCTTCTCGAAAGGGAATATCACGAACATTTCATCGACATACTTCCTTATTTTCCTTATCCTTTTCTCCTTCCAGGCCCAGACTTTGGGGGCGATGAAGTAGAGCACCCTGATGCCTCTGCCGTGCGCGAACTTTGCAAGCGACAGGTTGAAACCGGCGTAGTCAACCAGAATAAGGGCGTCGGGGCGGAACTCCAGGATATCGGACTTCGTGGCGCTGAACCTTCCGGCAATTGTGCCAAGTTTGGATATCACTTCACTGAACCCCATCACTGCTGTGTCGGAGTAGTGGAGGAAAAGCTGCGCTCCGGCATCCCTCATCCTGTCGCCTCCGATGCCGCGTACGACGGCCTCCGGATCCGCTTCAAACAGACCCCTGACAAGGTTGGAGGCGTGCAGGTCACCGGAAGCCTCACCGGATGAGATGTACCAGCGCATTGTCAGATCTGAAGGTTCCACTTTCCTCCCAGCCTGTCCTTCTCCGAGTAGTCGGTGTTGTCCAGACGGTGCGGCACTATGCTGACATATCCTTCCTGGAGCAGGCGGTAGTCTTCTTCCGGACCTTCGCAAAGGTCCTCGTACTCACCGCACATAAGGTAGAATTCTCCGCCGCGCGGGTCAACGTAGGGGACAAACTCCCTGATCCACCGGCCATGCCCCTGACTGGCCATCCTGATGCCCTTTATCCTGTCTGCAGGAATGGCAGGAACGTTGACATTGAGATATATGCCTCTTGCCGGAGGGTTGGCGAAATAGTTGCGCAGGATGACGTCGGCGGCCTTGATCACGCCGGACATATCGGCCTGAAGATCGTGGGTGTCAATGGAGAATCCTATGGAGGGGATGCCGTAGGCCGTGCCTTCCATCGCTGCGCCGAGGGTGCCTGAATATATGGATGCAATCGCGGCATTGGAGCCGTGGTTTATGCCGGAAACCAAAAGATCGGGCGGATTGTATGGGGAGAACCATCGGTTGACACCGAATTTCACACAGTCCACGGGAGTCCCGTCGAAGACCGATTCAGTTATGGAACCAAGCCCGTCCTGAGCTTCTTCGCGGTACAATTCCTTGAATTTCATCATCTCGCCGAGGGTGATGGAAGCAGATTTCCCAGACTGTGGCCCGGCCGGTGCGATGGCCCATACGTCGCCCCATTTCCTGAGGTAGCGGGAGATTTCCATAATGCCCTTCATCCCCGTCCCGTCATCGTTGGTGACCAGTATTTTCATATCCGAATCAATTTTTTACAAAGATAGCACTAACTTGTGATTTTTTGAATTTTCTGATTATATTTGCGGGCTGAAAAAGGAAATCTAACAACTCACTAAATATTAACAGTCATGACAAAAATTAAAGTTGGTATCAATGGTTTCGGCCGCATCGGACGTATGGTATTCCGCGCAGCTGTTGACAATTTCGCAAAGGACATCGAGGTTGTAGGTATTAACGACCTCCTCGACCCTGATTATCTGGCCTATATGCTCAAGTACGATTCAGTGCACGGCGCATTCAACCACGACATCGCAGTTGAAGGCAACTATCTGATCGTGGATGGTCACAAGATTCAGGTGTTCTGCGAAAAGGACCCTGTCAACATCACCTGGGGCGCTCTCAACACTGACGTTGTCGTAGAGTCAACCGGTTTCTTCCTCACCGAAGAACTCGCTTCCGCACATATCAAGGCCGGTGCAAAGAAGGTCATCATGTCAGCTCCTTCAAAGGATTCGACACCTATGTTCGTATACGGTGTAAACGACAAGACCTATGCTGGCCAGCAGATCATCTCCAATGCATCCTGCACCACCAACTGTCTTGCTCCCATATCAAAGGTTCTCAACGACAAGTTCGGCATCGTACGCGGCCTTATGACCACCGTACACGCTGCAACCGCCACCCAGAAGACCGTTGACGGTCCTTCAAAGAAGGATTGGCGCGGCGGCCGCGGTATCCTCGAGAACATCATCCCTTCATCAACCGGCGCTGCAAAGGCAGTCGGCAAGGTTCTTCCCGTTCTGAACGGCAAACTTACCGGTATGTCCCTCCGCGTTCCCACTTCTGACGTCTCATTCGTAGACCTGACCTGCGAACTCGCAAAGCCCGCAACCTACGAAGAGATCTGCGCAGCCATGAAGGAAGCTTCCGAAGGCGAACTCAAGGGTGTCCTCGGATACACTGAAGACGCTGTCGTTTCAACCGACTTCCGCAACGACTCACGCACTTCCATCTTTGACGTGAAGGCCGGCATCCAGCTCGATCCCACTTTCGTGAAGGTTTGCGCCTGGTATGACAACGAATGGGGCTATTCGAACAAGGTCCTCGAAATGGCAAGGGTGATCAGCAAGTAATTGCCTCACATAATCCGACAAGACAGGTGGCCGTTGCGGTCACCTGTCTTTTTTTCATATTGCATAATGTCGTGAAAATAATTACTTTTGCTCTTTGGGAATGACTTAGTATGAAAAGGAAAAATACATCCGGTATCAGCGCGAAAGTGACCAGGGGCTTCGTCTTCATAGCCCTCATACTCTTTTTCTCAGGTGCGCTATCGGTCTTCGAACTCGTCCGTATGAACGATTTCGTGTCGAGACGCATCAACGACAACGTGCGCTGTGTGGAACTGTCAAGCGCGCTGTATGCCGTTCAGAGCGAGTATAATTCCCGCATCCTGACATCGATGGCCGACGATTCGCTCTCGGCTCCCGACATAACCTACGATGACACTTTCACCGAGTATCTCGATGAAATCTTCAACTCGCTTCTTGACAAGAGCCAGAAGAATGCTGCAGACTCGGTGCTTTATGCCTATGCCGCATATATGCAGGTATCCAGGGAGGCATC
Organism: Bacteroidales bacterium; assembly: GCA_045600965.1. Classification (GTDB taxonomy): domain Bacteria; phylum Bacteroidota; class Bacteroidia; order Bacteroidales; family UBA932; genus RGIG6374. The sequence continues at coordinate 102,130 of JAZRYW010000043.1, forward strand.
CAAGGTCTGGCCCGAAGGCACCTCGGCCAGAAGGGAATGGTATTTCAGCCGTCTGAAGCCTGTCTTCGAACGCCAGAACCACTACATCGAAGCCCTTTCCCAGGCGACAAGGAAGGCCTTGGAGGACAATTCGGGCTCGATGGACGACGCCTTGTACCGCAGCCTGATGCCTTCCGTAATATCGCTGCTGGCAGCAATCATACTGATATTCCTCTTTGACCTGTATCTGAAATATTATTTCATAAATCCCGTACTGAGAATCAACAGGGGCATACGCGATTTCAAGCAGGTTCACAAGCCCTACAGCGTGAAGGTCGTGAACGATGATGAAATAGCTCAGCTGTCATCCCAGGTTGAGGAACTTACCGAGTCGGCCAATGGACATTAGGGTTGTCTCCAGATATGTAGGCATAGCGCTTATCTTCAATGCGGTGCTGATGTTCGTCAGTGCCGGAGTGGCTGCATACTACAGTTTCGACCGTGGGTTCTCCCCCTTGCTCGTAAGCGCGATAATCACCTTCCTGGTCGGCTATTTCCCGCTTATTTTCGTTCACGAGCGCAGCAAGGTGAGGATGAAGGAGGGCATACTGATCGTTGTTCTTTCGTGGCTTCTCTGCTGCCTTTTCGGTATGCTGCCCTATGTGCTCTTCGGCGGTGAGTTCTCCGTTGTGAACGCGTGGTTCGAGAGCGTGTCGGGTTACACCACCAGCGGCGGTTCGATACTTCAGGACATAGAGGACCTTCCCCACAGCATTATCTTCTGGCGCTCCAGCACCCACCTTGTCGGCGGTATCGGAGTCGTGGTTTTTATGCTCCTGATGCTTCCCTCGATGGATTCATACAGGCAGATAACAAATCTTGAGATATCCGGTCTTTCGAAGGACACCTATTCCAACAAGAACAGGGAGATAGTAAAGATACGCGTCTTCACCTATTTCGCCCTTATCGCGGTGCTTGCCGTACTCCTGATCCTCGCGGGGATGCCGCTGTTCGATTCGGTCAACGTGGCCTTCAGCACCATCGCCACCGGCGGTTTCGCCGTGACCAACACTTCCATAGCCGCATATGACTCGCCTCTGATAGAGATCATCATATCGGTATTTATGGTGATAGCTTCCCTTCATTTCGGCCTTATCTTCCTTGCCGTCACCGGCAAATCCGCCAAACTCTTCCGCTCTCCAATTACCGGAATGTTTCTGTGGTCCATATTGATCGGCGGCCTGACAGTATCAGTCAGTGTGGCTGCCAGCGGTTTGGAGGGCGGCCTCGGCCGTTCGTTCAGAGCAGGTTTCTTCCAGACAATCTCAATGGTGTCGGGAACCGGTTTCGCCACTGCGGACACCTCCGTATGGCCGCTGTTCACCATTATCATCCTCTCATACCTGATGCTTCAGGGCGGTTGCGCGGGGTCCACCACCGGTGCGGTTAAAGTTGACAGAATCCTGATACTGGCCGCTTCAATCAAGGCCCAGCTCCGAAAATACGTCACCCCCGATGCCGTTGTTCCCGTAAAGGTAGGCGGGAAACCCGTCGAAGGCAGGATGGTGACCGACGTAGCCCTTTTCTTTGCGCTCTATCTGGCAATGGTGACTCTCTTCGCCCTGATTTATTCCGCATTCGGTATGGACATCACGGACTCCCTGTCAGCGTCGCTGTCACATATGGGCAATGTGGGCCCCGCATTCGGCTCTCTCGGCTCTGCCAGCAACTTCTCCGCTGTGCCCTCCATTGCCAAGTTCCTGATGGGGATAGAGATGCTTATCGGCCGTGTGGAAATCTTCCCCTTCCTGATGATATTCACCGCACTTCGCAGATAATGGGACTCGACACATTCTTCAGCGAAGCGCTGCTCAGGCATTTCAATTACGAGCCTACGGAATGCCAGCAAGCCCTGTTCAGGGATCTGGGAGAGTTCGTCGCAAATCCTCAGGACGGTGACATAATGGTCATCAACGGATATGCAGGAACGGGAAAGACCACGGCCGTGGCGGCGTTCATATCCACCATGGAGGAGTTCCATATGCGTTATGTGCTTCTCGCCCCGACCGGACGCTCGGCGAAAGTCCTTGCAAGATACACCCGCCGCAAGGCATTCACCGTACATAAGTACATCTACCGGCAGAAAAACCTCAACGGTGGCGTTGGTGAATTCTCCCTTGACGTGAACAGGTGCAGCGGATGCTATTTCATCGTCGATGAATCATCCCTGATTCAGATATCTTCCGACGGGTCCTCCGTGTTCGGCTCCGGTGACCTGCTCTCAGATCTCGTGAGTTTCGTCCGTCAGGGGAAGGACTGCCGCCTGATACTTATCGGTGACATGGCCCAGCTGCCGCCTGTAGGCCTTGACTGCAGTCCCGCGCTCGACTGCGAATATCTGGAGTCTTGCTTCGGAGCGGTGCGCTGTTCGCTTCTGACCGACGTCGTGCGTCAGGCGGGGGAGTCGGGCATACTTTACAACGCGACCATACTCCGAAGGATGATAGGCGAGGGCAGAGTGGAAATTCCACGTTTCCACCTTGAAGGCTTCGACGATGTGGCATCCATAACCGGAGGCGAACTGATAGATGCCATTTCCGATGCCTATGACCGCTACGGTCAGGACGAGACGATTATTCTCTGCCGTTCCAACAAGCGGGCAAACCGCTATAACATCGGTATCCGCTCCACAGTCCTTTGCCGTGAGGAGCAGCTCATCAAGGGCGACAAACTGATGGTGGTGAAGAATTGCTACCAGTTTGAGGGCTCCGAAGAATCTGCTGCCGAACTTGAATTCATAGCCAACGGCGATGTGGCCACCCTCTCCAGTGTCCGTATTAAAGGGGATGACAGACGATATGGGCTCCAGTTCGCCGATGCGATTCTGCACTTCCCCGATTACAACGACATAGAGATCAAGGCAAAGATAATTACAGACACGCTCACAAGCGAGTCACCCGCCCTTGACAGGGCGCAGCAGAACGCGCTGTTCGAAGGGGTGTGTGAAGATTACGGGCACATCACCGCAAAGCGCAAGCGCTATCAGTCCGTCAGGGAGGACAAGTATTTCAACGCCCTGCAGATCAAGTATGCGTATGCTGTCACCTGCCACAAGGCGCAGGGAGGACAGTGGAACTGCGTGTTCATCGACAATTCGTTCTTCCGTGACGATATTTCCACGGATGACCTCAAATGGCTCTATACCGCCCTTACCCGCGCGGTGGAAAAGGTATATTTTGTTAACTTTGGAAAACAATTTTTTGACTGATATGAAGAAACTGATGATACTGGCCGCCCTTATGGCCTTACCTCTGTCCGGCAGCGCGCAGCTCCGCCTGTCACAGTCACAGATGATGGGACAACTGCCCGAAGGAATAATCAAGGAGATACCCTTGCCGCTCCGTTTCAACGACGAGAACCACCTCGTCCTTAAAAGCCGTGCCGGCAAGTCATATTATGTGTTCGACACCGAGACTTCAAAGATGAAGCCGTATTACGGAATCAAGGATGACGTCCCTGCCGTTCCGGAGGGTCTTTGCGACGCAGACTGCAAGAACGTCACTGTTTCCCCTGACGGGAAGCACGTTGCCTATACAAGGGGCAATGACCTCTATTCCAAGGAAATATCCACCGGCAAGGAGACCAGATACACCAACGACGGCTCGGAAGTAATCCTCAACGGACGCTCCTCCTGGGTCTACAACGAGGAGATATTCGGAAGGTCAATGTCATACAGGGCCTTCTGGTGGTCGCCCGACAGCCGCCATATCGCATTCTTCCGTTTCGACGAAACGTCAGTCCCCGTGTTCAGCACCTTCAGCGCCGACGGACATACCGGCACCTATACACACTGGCGCTATCCCAAGGCAGGAGACCCCAATCCCCCTGCAAGGCTCGGCATTGTCCAGACCGGCAGGACAGGCACCGTCTGGGCCGATTTCGAGCAGAGCGGGGATCTTTATTTAGGCACTCCCTTCTGGAGTCCCGACGGCAAGACGCTTGTGGCAAGCTCGATGCCCCGTTCGCAGAAAGACCTGAATATGTACCGCATAAACCTCAAGGACGGTTCCAAGTCCCTCATATACCACGAGCATCAGGATACCTTCACTCCCTGGACCTCCGAGATCAGATTCACCTCCAAGGGCTTCTATTTCGTCCGTGACTTCGAACTGTGGCAGCACGTCTATTATGTCAACTTTGACGGAAAAGGATTTTCGAGGATAACTCAGGGTACGAACTGGGACATAGATATAGTCTCTGTCGATGATTCCTACCTCTACTACACCGCGCGGCGCGAGAAGACCACTGTCCACCAGCTTTTCCGCGTGTCACTCAACCGCAAGCACGAAACCAGGCAACTCTCTCTCAATGAGTACGATTATTCCTATGTGGCCGTTTCCCCTTCAGGAAAAAGGTTCGCCGCAGTTTATTCCAACTGCACGACACCCGACAAGGTGCTCGTGTTCGACATCGCCACCGACCAGGACTGGCTGGTGGCCGATGCGCGCGGTGACAGTTTCTACAAGTACAATATGGGCGAGGCCACGATACTGTTCTTCTCGACTATGGACGGATACCGCCTCCCAATGAAGGTGATAATGCCCCTGGGCCTGGACAAGTCCAGGAAATATCCTGTTCATATCGACATTTACGGCGGCCCGGAACATACAAACGTGATGGATAAGTGGGTGAATCCATCCTTCTCCACTCAATGGTGGCCCAATAACGGCGTCATACAGGTTTTCCTTGACAACCGCTCTTCCGGTCACGCCGGCAAGAAGGGCATCAACTCCGTGTATGGACATCTGGGAGAGTTCGAGGCGCGTGACTATGCCGATGCCGTCAATTTTCTGGTCGAGAAGTATCCCTTCATAGACAAGAACAGGATTGGCATCGAAGGTTATTCGTTCGGCGGAACTCTCGCCGCTTACACCGTTATGAAATACGGTGACGTGATCCCTTACGGCGCAGCGGGTGGGGGAGTCTATGACTGGACCCTCTACGATTCGCATTACACCGAGCGTTATATGAACACTCCGCAGGCCAATCCACAGGGCTACGGGAAGGCAGCCGTTCTAAACCAGCTGGAAAACTATGAGGGAAACGAATCGAATATGCTTTTCCTCGAGGCCGGCACTCTTGATGACAATGTCCATTTTCAGAACACCCTTCAACTTATGGAGGCCCTGCAACTCTCCGGAAAACGTTTTGACCTTATGATCTATCCCGACCAGTATCACGGCTGCCGTGGCATCCAACGCGATTTCTCACGCCGCGAAGGCCTTGCCTTCTGGTACCGCTACCTCCTCGGCCGCAACCTGCCTAAAGCCCTCGAGTAGTATTATTTCTTGAAGAAGCGGTTGTAGAGCCCCTGGAATAAATATATCGCCCGTCGCAACGCTCTTTTCAAATAATGCAAGTCATCACCCAAAATGTCCAGGTGACCCGTTAAAACAAACACCAAAATCATATCAAAACAAGATGAAAAGAACGCTTTTGACAATCACCCTCGCAGCCCTTACAATCGGGCTGCTGGGATCCTGCAAAAAGGAAGACCCCAAAGTGTCCGTAACCAGTGTAACGCTTGACAAGACCGCTTTGGAAATTACCGTCGGCGACCCCGATGTGAAGCTCACGGCCGCAGTCGCCCCTGAAAATGCCACAGACAAGACTGTCAGCTGGAGCAGCAACAAGACCGAATTCGCTATCGTTGACAATCAGGGTAACGTACACGCTGTGGCTCCCGGAATAGCCACCATCACCGTCACCACAACCGACGGCAACAAGACAGCCACTTGCGCCGTGACCATCAAGGCTGCCCTTCCGGAGGGTGCTCTTCCGGGCGAGTTCACTGTCAACGCGGAAGGAAAGAAGGTTCACTTCTCGCAGGGCAATCTGTGGTATGGCAAGGTTGGGTCCGCAACGACAGAGACTTGGAACTTCGAAACCAACCAGTATGACCAGTATGACTCTACGCCGGCTTCCGGCGGCAATTGGAATGCCAGCCACGTATCTCATTTCTTCTGGAGCAAAGACGCATCCGTAGCCTGTGCCGCGTCTTACAGCGAATCAGGCACGAGCGATAGCGACGTATTCTTCACCAACGCAGAAGCAGAGACCGCCAAAGCTGATTTCACCGTCAACGGCGTAACCGGAAAGTACCGCACGCTCTCCACAGCCGAGTGGCAGTATCTGATAAACAAGGATGGTGATGAAAATACCAGAAAGGGTAAATACAAGTGTGAAGTCACTGTTTGTGAGAAGGCGAATTGCCTGATTCTGGTACCGGATGAATGTTTGAACGGATATTCTTTTGACAATACCAAAACGAGTTATTCTATAGAAGAATGGGCAACTGCCGAGGC
>JAZRYW010000044.1:0-14662 GCA_045600965.1 Bacteroidales bacterium
AGGGGGAAGGGTCCGCCGGAGACAAGTTCCGCGTCAGCGGGACGCAGGAAACGGTGGAAGGGGCCGGAGCGAACGAAGTGAGCGGAGTCCTCTCAGAGGCAAGCTGCTGCCGCTGCGGAGCTCCGCCCATATAAAACAAGAGGCCGACCCTTTTTGGTCGACCTCTTTCATATAAGGAATGGTTATCGGTTATTCGGCGACAGGGCCGGCTGCCACGAGAGCCTTTCCGGCTTCGTTGCTTTCGTACTTCTTGAAGTTCTTCACGAAACGGCCTGCAAGGTCCTTTGCCTTTTCCTCCCACTGCTTGGGATCGGCGTAGGTATCGCGAGGATCGAGGATTGCGGGATCGACGCCCTTGAGCTGTGTGGGCACGGTGAAGTTGAAGTAAGGTATCTGCTTGGTGGGGGCAGCGTCGATGGAGTGGTCGAGGATGGCATCAATGATACCGCGGGTGTCGCGGATGGAGATGCGCTTGCCTGTCCCGTTCCAGCCGGTGTTGACCAGATAAGCCTTTGCGCCGCTCTGCTGCATTCTCTTTACGAGTTCTTCAGCATACTTTGTGGGGTGAAGTTCGAGGAATGCCTGTCCGAAGCAAGCCGAGAATGTCGGGGTGGGTTCGGTGATGCCTCGTTCAGTACCTGCGAGCTTGGCCGTGAATCCGCTGAGGAAATAGTATTTCGTCTGTTCGGGAGTCAGGATTGAAACCGGAGGAAGAACGCCGAATGCGTCAGCGGAGAGGAAGATTACCTGCTTTGCTGCGGGACCTGCGGAGTAAGGACGTACTATCTTGTTGATATGGTAGATAGGATAACTTACGCGGGTGTTTTCGGTAACGCTCTTGTCTGCGAAATCGATCTTGCCTTCAGCATCGACTGTGACATTCTCCAGAAGGGCGTCACGGTGGATGGCGTTATAGATGTCAGGTTCGCTGTCCTTGTCGAGGTTGATGACCTTTGCGTAGCAGCCGCCTTCGAAGTTGAACACGCCGTGGTCGTCCCAGCCGTGTTCGTCATCACCGATGAGCAGACGCTTGGGGTCTGTTGAAAGAGTGGTCTTGCCGGTTCCGGAGAGGCCGAAGAAGATGGCGGTGTTCTCGCCGTTCATATCGGTGTTTGCGGAGCAGTGCATTGCAGCGATGCCCTTCAGAGGAAGGTAGTAGTTCATCATTGAGAAGAGGCCCTTCTTCATTTCGCCGCCATACCAGGTGTTGAGGATGACCTGTTCGCGTGAAGTGACGTTGAAAGCCACTGCGGTGTCGGAGCGCAGGCCGAGTTCCTTGTAATTGTCAACCTTTGCCTTTGAAGCGCAGTAAACCACAAAGTCGGGTTCCATATCGAATTCAGCCTGATTCTGGGGACGGATGAACATATTGGTCACGAAGTGTGCCTGCCAGGCGACTTCCATTATGAAGCGTACCTTCATACGGGTGTCGTGGTTGGTGCCGCAGAAGCCGTCGACTACGAAAAGTCTCTTGCCTGAAAGCTGTTTCTGGGCGAGCTTCTTCAGTTCAGCCCACTGCGCAAGTGAAAGTTCGTGGTTGTCGTTGGGATAGTCGGGGGTGTTCCACCATACGGTATCCTTCGAATTCTCGTCCATCACGATGTACTTGTCTTTGGGTGAACGGCCGGTGAATACGCCGGTCATCACGTTGATGGCGCCGAGTTCAGTCACCTGACCCTTGTCGAAACCTTCGAGGCAGGGCTTGGTCTCTTCGTTGAAAAGGACTTCATATGAGGGATTGTAGAGGACTTCCTTGGTTCCCTCGATACCATATTTGCTCAAATTGAAATTAAGCATAGTGCTATGATTTTTTAGTTGTTAATACAGATTTCCAATAGGTACGCGAAAATAGTCATTTATTTCGTGACAGCCAATATTGCAGCAAATTTTTTGCCATCGATGAACATATTGTTAGCAAGATTGAGTTCATCTTGCTAATTTTGCGACAATGAACTGCGAATATGACATAGACGGCCTCCTGAAGCGGTTTTGGGGCTACGAATCCTTCCGGCCGATGCAGAGGGAGATCATCACCTCCGCGCTTGACGGGCGTGACACTTTGGCAATCCTTCCCACCGGAGGCGGAAAATCTGTCTGCTTCCAGGTGCCGGCGCTCTGCAAGGACGGCATCTGCATAGTGGTTTCCCCCCTGATCGCCCTTATGAAGGACCAGGTAGCCAATCTGCGCAAGCGGGGCGTCAAGGCGCTTGCTGTTTACAGCGGTATGTCATACCGGGAGATCGACACCGCTCTGGACAATGCCGTATATGGAGAGTACAAGTTTCTATATGTGTCCCCCGAGCGCCTGCGGACACCGATATTTCAGGCCCGTGCAGCCAGAATGAATGTCAGTTTCCTGGTAGTGGACGAGGCGCACTGCATCTCGCAGTGGGGCTACGACTTCAGGCCGGACTATCTCGAGATAGCCTCTGTCAGGGAATTGCTCTGCCGCGACCGTATCAGCGTCGACAGCAGTTTCATCCCCCACCCCGTGCCCATCATCGCCCTGACGGCCACGGCCACCCCGAAAGTGGCTGACGACATAATGGAAAAGCTCCGTTTCACCGGGCCCAACCTGCTCAAATCCGGTTTTGAGCGTCCAAACCTTTCATACGTCGTCAGGGAGACTGAGGACAAGCTGGGACAGATGATGCGCATCTGCAACGGAATAAAGGGCTCGGGGATAGTATATGCCCGCCAGCGGAAGAAGGCAGAGGAACTGGCCTCTTTCCTCCTGCAGCAGGGGTTCTCCGCTGAAGCATATCACGCGGGGATGTCGAAGGAGATGCGCAGCGAGAGGCAGGACCGGTGGATGAACGGCCACACCAGGATTATTGTGGCCACCAACGCGTTCGGAATGGGCATCGACAAGCCTGACGTGCGTTTTGTCATTCACGAAAGTCTGCCTGACAGCATAGAATCATACTTTCAGGAGGCGGGGCGCGCCGGAAGGGACGGAAGGAGATCCTATGCTGTGATGCTGTACTGCCGCAGCGACATATCCAGGCTCAGGCAGATTCTCAACACGTCATTCCCTCCTGCGGATTACATACGCGACATCTACCAGAAAGTCTACCGGCATCTCGGCTTCGCCTACGAGACGGGAGCCGGCCAGAGTGTGAAGTTCGACCTGTCGAAATGCGCACGCGAAATACGCACTATGCCCGCACCCCTGTTCCACGCCATCAAGTATCTGGAGACGCTCGGGCTATGGAACCTCAGCGACGAGGTGACCATCCCATCCCGCGTCCAGTTCGCCGTCAGCAGGGACTCTCTCTACGGCTGCCGCACAGACGCATCCACGGATGAATTCCTTTCCCTGCTGATGAGAATGTATCCCGGCATCTTCTCCGAATTCGTCACCATCGATGAGGAGTTCATAGCCAGGAGCGGACGCTACACCACAGATATGGTGAAAAGATTTCTTATCAGTCTATCTAAAGACAGGATAATCAAGTATATACCAACAGTATGCTCGCCTTTGCTGAGCCTTAACACCGAAAGGCTCACCCCCGACAACCTGCCATTGGCTGAAGAGGAATACGCTTTCCGCAAGGGCCGCTTCCAGTCGAGGATGGACGCTATGGTGGAATATGCGACGCAGAAAGACATCTGCCGGAGCAGGTATCTTCTCAACTATTTCGGGCAGGAGAAGTCGTGCGACTGCGGCGCCTGCGATATATGCCTTGGTAAAAAAAGATGACGGGCCTACCTGTCCTTCATAAATTTGCTCGGAGTGGCTCCGGTATAGCGCTTGAAATACTGGACGAAGAATGAGGAGTTGGGGAAGCCCATAATTTCGCTGATCTCCTGTATTGTCTTGTCGACGGTCCTGAGAATATGCTTTGCATTGGAAATCACGGTATCCACAATCCATTCGTTTGCGCCCTTCCCTGTAGATTCCTTCACCATAAGTGAAAGATATTTGGGAGTTATGTCCAACTGCTTGGCATAATAGGCGACCTCCCTTGAAATGCGGTAGTCACGTGCCACATTGGCGAGGAACTTCTGAGTCACAGCCCTGCTGTGGCTCGTAGCCAGCGAAGGCTTCACATTGTTGGTGCTGAAGATGTGTGACACCTCCAGGTATGCCAGGGCGAGGATATTTGACAGAGCCTGTATGGCAAAGGGGAAATCGGTCCTGTCGTTGTAGGACATTGCCACTCTTGCAATTGCCATCAGCCGGCTCATCTGCTCCTCTGTAACGCTGACGCAGGGATGCTCAAGAAGTTTCAGGCCAACGAGTGCCCTGTGGGCGCTGGTTTCGGGAAAGAAGGTATGTACATCGATAATGAAAAGAGCCCCTTCGAGCTCGCCGTCTTCGAAACTGATGAAGACTGAAGCGCCGTCCGGAACAAGGCAGAGAGTATTGTCAGAAATCGGGTATGATATGGAGTTGACTGTTATCACTCCCTCGCCCTTCCTGTTGAAAATAGCCAGGCTGTTGGGGAGCACCACGGGCACTGTCTGCAGTTTGAAAGTCTCGGAAGAAGAATAGGGCAAAATAAAGAACGGCCCGTTCTGGGATTTTTCTGAGTTCATATTCAAATATTTCAAAAGTTCCATAATTTCGCGTTCCGACGGGGAAGGCATTCAAGCCTTACTCCGTCAGGCAACACATCGTAAACTGCGTGGTATGCGGCCTGTGGCGTGTTGTTGTTTTCGCTCAGATGGCAGAGGAATACATCCTTGAGAGAAGGGTGCAGGGAGCGTTTGAGTATCGATGCTGTCTGCTCATTGCAAAGATGTCCCTTGCCTGTAATTATCCTTGACTTGAGTTCGGGAGGATAAGTCCCCTGAAGGAGCATATCCATATCGTAGTTGGATTCTATTATGATATGTTCCGCCCTGCGGCACCATTCCACCACGTCATCGGTAGGTTCGCCGAGATCGGTGAGAAACACGAAGGAAGTCCCTCCCATCTCTATGAAATAGCCGTCCGTATGGGTAGCGTCGTGGGGGACCGTGAAAGCTGTGAATCGTATGCTTCCGACACAATAGGCCCTTCCCTCCTCTATCAGTTTCAATGGAGCCTGGACACAGCCTCTGGCGCTGGGATGACCGTAGAGCGACTCCGCAAGCAGGGACGACGCATAGACGGGCTTGTGATGCCTCTCTGCGAAATTGCCCAGATGCCGGATGTGGTCGATATGGTCGTGGGTCACCAGGACGAAGGACACATCGTCGACGTTGATGCCGAAATCTGCAAGCCGTCTGCGTATTGTCCGACCTCCGATGCCAACATCTATCAAAAAAGAAGTGGTACCGTCTGACAGATAATAGCAGTTGCCGTTGCTGCCGCTGGAAAGGCTTGCGAATGATATCATTGCTGAAAAGGCCCCCTTGCTGCATCGCACGGGCTGAAGACTCCCTTCTCCGTAACGATTCCTGTAATGAGTTCGGCCGGCGTCACATCAAAGGCAGGGTTGAAAACCTTTATACCCTTTGGCGCCATAGGCGAACTGAAATATGTATCCGTAACCTCATATGAAGGCCTCTCCTCGATGACGATGCCGGCGCCTGTGGGACAGGCAATGTCTATCGTGCTCGTGGGGCAGAGGGCATAGAATGGTATTCCATAATGTCTTGCAAGGATGGCAAGGGAGGACGTGCCGACCTTGTTGGCCACGTCACCGTTGGCGGCCACACGGTCACATCCCAGCATAACCACGTCAACCAGCCCCCGGGACATCACCGTCGATGCCATATTGTCACAGATAAGAGTGGCGTCCACGCCGGCCTTCGTAAGTTCATAGGCGGTCAGCCTGGATCCCTGAAGCATAGGCCTGGTCTCGCAGACATAGACCTGCGGTTCATAACCCTGCTGCTTGGCGAAATAGATCGGGCTGAGCGCGGAACCGTATCTCGACACTGCAAGATGGCCGGCATTGCAGTAGGTCATAATGCGGATGCCGGGGTGAAGGAGTTTCAGTCCGTTCTCGCCGATGGCGATGCACTTGGCGATGTCCTCCTCCTTGATGGCACGGGCCTCCTTGAGAAGGCCGTCCTTTATGAGGACCACGCTTTCACTCTCCATAGAGAACTGCTCCTTCAACTGATAGAAGCGCCTCTCCATACGGTCGAGTGTCCACGTAAGGTTTACAGCAGTGGGCCTGGATATGTAAAGATATTTCTTGATCTGCTGAAATTCCGCCTCCAGATCGTCTATGCTGTCAACTTCAGCCCTGTTTATGCACATAGCAAGTCCCAGAGCGACAGCGACGCATATCGCCGGAGCACCGCGAACCTTGAGAAGCGTTATGGCAAAGAAAAGTTCCCTGGCAGTAGTCAGATGGACGAACACCTCCCTGGTCGGAAGCATATTCTGATCAAGGATTATCAATTCCCTCCCATCTGCTGAAAGCTCGACCGAATCGTATGAAAAGATCTTCTGGGGAATCATATGATGAGCTAGAGGCGGCTGATAAGTGCTTCGAATATGTATGACATCGTATCAGCTGCAGCGTCAGCGGCACGGATGACATCCTCACCGTCATTTACGTATTCGTCATCGGATTCGGTGTGAGCCTCGTTGGTTATCACCGACATTCCGAACACCGGGATGTCGCAGTGGCGGGCCACCACCACCTCGGGGGTGGTGGACATTCCTACTGCATCCGCTCCTATCTGACGGAAGTAGCGGCATTCGGCCGGTGTCTCAAAGGACGGGCCAGTGGTGGCAAGATATACGCCCTGGCAGACCTCGATTCCGGCCTCCTGGCATATCTCCCTTGCACTGCGGATCAGGCCGGGGTCGTAAGGACGTGTCATATCGGGGAACCTGGTCCCGAACTCATCGAGGTTGGGCCCAATAAGAGGATTGGGAATCAGGTTGATATGGTCCTTTATAATCATCAGGTCGCCCACCCTGAAATCAGTGTTCAGGCCTCCGGCGGCGTTGGAAACAAACAGGTAGCATATTCCGAGCAGGTTCATCACCCTTATCGGAAGAGTCACCTGGCTCAGAGCGTAACCCTCGTAATAATGGAAACGTCCCTGCATTGCGCAGACATACTTGCCACCAAGTTCACCGAAGATAAAATTGCCCTTGTGCCCTATTGCCGTCGAACGGACAACATGGGGGATTTCGGAATAAGGTATCACGGTGGGGTTCTCTATCCTTTCGGCAAGTTTGCCGAGGCCGCTGCCGAGCACAATGCCGACAAGAGGCTTCTTTCCGCCAATGCGGTCCTTGATATAATCGGTCGCCTGGTATATTTTCACAAGTCTTTCGTCCATAGTTTCCATCATTTGTTTCTGAGTTTATAGAGTCTGGCAGCCTGCTGCGCGGCGTTTTTCCTTATCTGCTCCTCTCCGGGAACCCGGCGGCCGCTCATAAGCACCTTTCCGTTGACAATCACGGTGTCGATGCAACTGCTGTTGGCTGAATATATGAAATTGGCCTTGAAGTTGAAGTCCGGAATGAATTCCGTGGAATCAGTATTCACCAGTATGATGTCCGCAAGCCTGCCTTCCTCCACAGCTCCGGCATTAAGGCCGAGCGCTCTGGCGGCGTTACGGGTGGACATCGCAAGGGCCTCGTCGATGGGCAGGGCCTGAGGATCCCTGCGCCACGCCTTCTGGACAAGAGCGCAGGTCTTGACGGCTTCCCTCATATCGAGATTGTTGGAGGATGCACAGCCGTCAGTGCCTATGCAGATGTTGGCACCGGCCTGACGCAGGTCGTCGAAACGGAAGCAATATCCTGACGCGAGTTTGAGATTCGAATTGACATTGTAGGCGACATTGACCCTGTGGTTTCCGAGTATCTCAACGTCCTTGTCATCAAGCCATACGCAGTGAGCGGCCACCACATTGCTGCCGAACACTCCCAGGTCGTCGAGATATTTCACGGGTGACTTGCCGGAGAGCTTGATGCAGTCCGCGCATTCCGATTCGGTCTCGGAAAGGTGGATGTGAAGTATCTTGCCAAGTTTGCGCGCCTGCTCGGCGCTCCACGCGAAGGCCTCGTCGCTGACGGTGTACTGTGCGTGGCTGGCGATATGCATCTGCGCAAGGTCACTCTCCCACTGGCGTGCGTTTTCCAGACTTGCCAGACAGGCGTCCTTGGTCCGTTCGATTCCGGAGACATCCCTGCCGTCAAGTATGACGTGGGTGTGGTATGCCCTGACACCCATCTCCTGCGATGCCTTCACGGCAATCTCAGGCTTCCAGTACATATCGAAATAGCAGGTTGTTCCGTTCTTTATCATTTCCAGGGCAGCGAGTTTCGTCCCCCAGTAGATCATATCGTCATCAATCAGATCCTCATAAGACCAGATAAGTTGAAGCCATTTCTGCAGAGGGAGGTCCTCACCCAGCCCGCGCAGAAGAGTCATTGCCGCGTGGGTATGGGTGTTGATGAAACCTGGCAGCGCTGTCATACCCTTCCCGTCAATCACCTCCGCGCCCTCAGCCTCGAGAGAGTGTCCGATCTTGGAAATAACCTTGCCGTCAATTAGGATATCTGCATTACGGCCGGCAAGGACAACGTTCTTAATCAGTATCATAACTCAAGTTTCGCAAGTATTTATGTCGTTGATAACCAAAGTGAAGTGAGAACTTGCGAAACTTTTCCCCTCCGCACTTTCTTATTTTTCCCCATCCCTGAAACGGCCTGACGGCCTCTGAATAAGGTAGTTTCGCATTTGCGAAACTTGATGTCACAATCTCAAGAATTATGAATTTATAGACATTTATTATAGCAAAAATAGCAATAATTTCCTAATATTGTTACAAAATAGGATATAAACATCCTATTTTTCATACTTTTGTCGTATGAAAAAATTGTTTCTGAAAATAAAGACCTGGTATACGTCTCAAGACTACACCGTCCGGGCCTTCCTGTGGATTGCTCTGATATGCATAATAGGCATCGCGCTGAGGTGGGATGCAGTCACGGAAGGGATAAGAAGAGGCTTTGAGTTCTACTCTCCCGGCGGA
Source organism: Bacteroidales bacterium (assembly GCA_045600965.1). Taxonomy (GTDB): domain Bacteria; phylum Bacteroidota; class Bacteroidia; order Bacteroidales; family UBA932; genus RGIG6374. Next base: position 8,944 of record JAZRYW010000044.1, read on the forward strand.
GAGACTAACGGCCGCTGAATACGGAATCGATAAGGGAAACGAATTCCCTGTAGGCAAACGTGTCGGACAGGTCTGAAAGCGAAGCCGCCAGACCCCGGTAATGCCATTCGTGCTCCGAGCGTTCCGTAACGTGGAAAATGTTCCACAACCCGTCGCCCTTGACGGCGTAATCTCGGGCTATCGCCCTCATATTGGACAATTTGTCACCCATTGCGACTATCTTGGAGTCAAGGCTTTCCGCAGCCAGACGGTCGATAGCCGCCTGTTTCCTGTCGTGCCAGGTTTCCTGTTCGCTCTTTCCGGCAATCATCTCGTCGCTCTCGGACGCAACGATACCGGCTATCCTGTCGGAAAATTCACGGCGGATATCCTCCACGGTGACATCCGTGTCCTCGACGGTGTCGTGAAGCACGGCGGCGGCAAGAAGTTCCTGATCGGGAGTGATGGTGGACACTATCTCCATAGCTTCCATAGGATGAACGATATAGGGAAAGCCCTTCCCTCTCCTTTCGGTATTGGAATGCGCCTTGACCGCGAACATTATCGCCTTGTCGAGAAGGCCTGTTTCAAGATATTTGTTAGCCATCTTTTAAACCTTACTGCTTGTTCATAAACGATAGATGGGATGCCTGGCCGAGTACAAGCTCCGCTCGGGTGACATTATAGTCGGACACTCCGTTCAAACAGTCGAAGAACTGCACCAGGCCTTTCTTGCCCACGCCGTTCAGGAGAAGATACACTATGCAGAGGTTCTGAATGGCCACGGTGGATGATATGATATCCAGATCAGTGCCGCCTATCCGGTGAAGCGCAAGTTCGAATGCAGGTTCGGAATAGTCCCTTATGAGGGTGTCGACATCGGTCAGCATCTTGAATCCGATTGACTTGAATACGGCCAGATACGGCTGCACAGGGGCCTGAACGATCTCCGCCTGGTTGATGGCCGCAATGCGACGGGTCAGCTGTCCGAACGGATCGAGCTGAAGATAGCTGTTGAACGTATCCCCATCCAGAGGGACATCCTCGAACCTGCAGTCGGCGACAAGGTTCTGAACCCTGCGTCTGTAATCCGTTATGGAAGTCCTTATCCTGGAGAATTCATCATCGGCAAGTTCCAGCATACCGGCAAGCCGGTTGAGGGTGCGGAGATACTCGCGCGGCACTTCCACATCCGACTTGTACCCTGTATCGTGATATATGCTCGCCCACATATGCTGAAGTGTGGTACGCAACTGTATCTCGAATCTGAACCGGTTGATGTCAGGACAGGAAGCATCCTTGAGCAGAGTCTCAGGTATCCTGCAGATGTAGTGCAGGGAGTTGTATCCGAAACTGTCAAGCTGGTGCATCTTCCTCTTGTCAACGGAATTCTCCCAGTCGATTTCAAAAAGATTACCGGCGATGGCGGCAATCTTGTCGACATCGTCGGTATAGAGAGTCACGACACGCAAGCCCACAATGTCGGTAACGTCCTCGAGGGAAGCGTACTTCGATCCTTTCAGGGCAAGCTTGCCGGAAAGACTGGACTCCGTCTTTATCCGCGATTCAAGGGCAGTGACCATAAGTCCGTTGTCCGCAATGCCTTGCCTGACGGCAGACACAGCGAACTCGCGCATTCTTTCAAACGTCGCGAGGGAAGCACGGTAATCATCAAGAATCGCCTCGGAATGGGAGTCCAGGCTGTAACCCATCGTCAAAGTATCTTGATGATGTTTGAGAATCCGGTGATGTCAAACACTTCCTTGACCTGGGGCTTCATATTGACGAGCGCCAATGAGCCGTGATGTGCGTTGACACTCTTCTGAAGCATAAGGAACATTCTCAATCCCTGGCTGGAAGTGTAATCCATATTGGTACAGTCCATTTCAATCTCGGGAGCTTCGGCTTCCATAAGGGGGGCGAGATCTTTCTGGAACTGATCCGCATTTGTAGTGTCAACACGTCCGGCAAGGGCCACTGAGTACTTGTTGTTGTCTTTGGTAATTGTTACGTCCATTGTTATAGATATTGATTGTTATTGTTGAGATATTAACTTCCAAACGGGGCTAATGATTCTTAGACATTTTCAGCACATTGCACGAATCCTCGAACACATACTCCACAGAATCCATCATCTGCTTGCAGAGGAAGATTCCCAGCCCTCCAATCTGTCTGTCCTCGGCGGACAGGGTGATGTCGGGATCCGGTTTTGCCAGGGGATCGAAAGGCGTACCGCCGTCACGGAAAGTCATCAGAACTGAATTTCCGTCATTCTCGACCGAAACCTCCAGCCATCCGTTTCCGTCAGGGTATGCATAGTTGCACACGTTTTCAACGATTTCCTCAACGCACAGCCTGACCTTGAACTGAAGTTCATCGTCAGCAGGCATTTCGGGAGCGGCAAGTATAGCGTCAACTATTTCCGCGCATCTGCCTTCAATAGGTTTGAAAATGTTTCTCATATAGTCGAAATGTTACTTATCCATATCCTTGTAGTCATCAGAAAGGAACCATTCCTTGTAAAGCATATAGCCTCCGGCATTCCTGGTGGCTTTTTCGAAAATCTCTTCGGATGCATCCTTGACCTTCCTGGCCGGGACGCCGGCATACACTCCGGGTTCGAGCACCTGATTGCTGAGCACCACGCTGCCGGCGGCGATGATGGTCCCGTCAGGAATCACCGCACCGTCAAGCAGGATCGCGCCCATACCTACCAGGACGTTGTTGCCGACCGTCGCGCCGTGGATCACGGCATTGTGCCCGACGGAAACGTCATTGCCTATCTTCACTACGGAGCGCTGATAGAGCATGTGCAGGACTGCGCCGTCCTGTATGTTCACACGGTCGCCTATGGTTATTGTGTTCACGTCGCCGCGCAGCACGGCACCATACCAGATGCTGCAGTTGTCGCCTATGGTCACGTCACCGCAGACAACCGCATTGTCGGCAAGGAAACAGCCCTTGCCTATCTTCGGGATGAAGCCTCTGACCTGTTTTACTATTGCCATATCACTTTGCGAACGCTACCGCCCTGGTTTCGCGGATAACCGTAATCTTGACCTGTCCGGGATAAACCATCTCATCCTGTATCTTCTTTGCTATATCGGATGAAAGTATCTCCACATCCTTGTCGGAAACCTGATCGGCGCCTACGATGACGCGGAGCTCACGGCCGGCCTGTATTGCATATGTCTTGGTGACGCCGGGATATGAAAGCGCTATGTCCTCCATATCCTTCAGGCGCTTTATGTACGATTCTATCACTTCGCGGCGGGCGCCGGGACGTGCGCCGGAAATGGCGTCGGAGACGAGCACGAGCGGCGCGATGAGCGATTCCATCTCCACTTCCTCGTGGTGTGCGCCGATTGCGTTGCAGATTTCGGGTTTCTCCTTGTATTTCTCAGCTATCTTCATACCGAGTATTGCGTGCGGGAGCTCGTGTTCCTCCTCAGAAACCTTTCCGATATCGTGGAGAAGGCCGGCCCTCTTGGCAGCCTTGGGGTTGAGACCGAGTTCGGCGGCCATAGTCGCGCAGATGTTGGCCACTTCACGTGAATGCTGCAGAAGATTCTGCCCGTAAGACGAACGGTATTTCATACGGCCTATCAGCCTGATGAGCTCGACGTTGAGCCCGTGCACGCCGAGGTCTATGCAGGTGCGTTTTCCGGTCTCCATTATTTCCTCCTCGAGCTGCTTCTGGACCTTGGTCACAACCTCCTCTATCCTTGCAGGATGAATGCGGCCGTCGGAGACAAGCTGATGAAGGGCGAGTCTTGCCACTTCCCTCCTTACAGGGTCGAAAGCCGAAAGAAGGATGGCCTCGGGAGTATCATCGACAACTATCTCCACTCCTGTCGCAGCCTCGAGAGCGCGGATGTTGCGTCCTTCACGGCCGATGATGCGGCCCTTGACCTCATCGTTCTCGATATTGAACACCGTCACTGCGTTCTCGATTGCAGTCTCGGGCGCCGTACGCTGTATGGTATTGATCACTATTCTTTTAGCCTCCTTTGCGGCAGTCAGCCTGGCCTCGTCCATAACGTCGTTGATATAGGACATAGCCTGTGTCTTGGCTTCCGATTTCATCTGCTCCACAAGCTGGTTGCGGGCATCTTCCGCTGTCATTCCCGCCACTTCCTCGAGCTTGGCGATAGCCTGTTCGCGGAGTTTGTCGTATTCCTCCGACTTGCGGGCGAGCTTGTCCGACTGGACTTTCAGGGACTCACGCTGCTGCTCTATCTCCTTCTGCTTCCTTCCAAGTTCGGAATTCTGCTGATTGAGAGCCATTTCACGCTGCTTGAGCTTGTTCTCGGTCTGCTGTATCTGGGCGTTCTTCTCATTGATGAAGTTCTCGTGGTCACTCTTGAGCTGCAGGAAGCGTTCCTTGGCCTGGAATATCTTTTCCTTCTTTATGCTCTCCCCTTCCGCTTCGGCATCCTTGATGATGCGGTTGGCCTTATTCTTCAGAAGGACCCTTTCCACAAAGTAGTAAACCACAATTGCCGCAAGTGCGGAAAGAGCCGCTGTTATTATCGTCGTTTCCATTGAATTGTTAGTTTTTGTTGCAGCAGAGACCTTGCAGTATTTGGAAAAAAGCCGTTAGCTGCTGTCCATACGGAAAAATCTTAAATTGATAAGATTTGAGTGCCGATGGTTCGACGCAAACTTCCAACGTCATATCCGCATAAGCGGGATATAATCCCCCGGAGGGTAACTGGTGGCCTGTTTTTGTCTATCGAGACAGCTCGGATTACGTTTAGTAAGTGTTGATTTTCGAAGGAGAGTGCTAACGGCTAAGCTTTGTTACAAGTATTGGTTATGTATTGATCCAACTGACTGTCGAGGATTTCCATACGGGAAGCCAGGTCCCCGATGCGGAGAGTCTCCTGCTCCAGGTCATACTGCCCGACCGCCATTTCAAGCAGCGCTATGGAAAGCGCGTCCTGATCATCCCGGTTGGCATAGGTCTTCTGAATCCTGCGTGCGCGCTCATTGATCCTGTCTACGGCGTTCCTCACCGAGGACTCTATGGACGGAGTGACACTCAACGGGTATACCCTGTCAAGAATCTTGATATGTATCTTCTGCTTTTCCTCCATATCAGTCATTGAGCATATCAATGCAATTGTCAATTTCCTTTATCAACTTGCCGATCTTCTGCTTCGCCTCCCGGTTGTCCCTTGAAGACACGCTGAAGGCTCCAATCAACTGCAAATTCTCTATCTGTTTTTCCAGTTCGTTAATTCTAAGTTTGTTTGTATCAAGTTCGTGGCGGCACCGGTCAAGCTCTTCTGAAAGCTCACGGTTATGGGCGCTGACCTGCTCGTAGTTCGACACCAGCACTTCGATGCGGGTCTTGAGCGAATCCAGCGCCTTTTCCAGGCGTTCTGAAGATAGAACAGTTTCTGCCATAATTCAGTCAAATTGCAAATTTACAAAAAAATTATTGAGAAATAACACCAACTTTCAGAATCTGTATAAATTCGCTTCTAAGAATCTGTTTTGAAATGGTTCACGAAAATTATCATAGGTTATTTTTCAGTAGATTTTTTGATGATTTGAAGGAGCAACGGGGGTCCGTTGTGACTGAAAAGCAGCAAAAAATATGCGAAAAAGAATCATAAGAAGTTGTTTAAATTTGATTGCCGAAATTTATTATAGCAGATTTTTTGATGGATTTGTGCTTGAAATGAGGGAGCATACCGGTTGGTATGTGACCGAATTGAAAGTGCAAAGACGC
>JAZRYW010000045.1:0-31172 GCA_045600965.1 Bacteroidales bacterium
AGTTGGTAAAGATTTATGAAGGATTGTTTATGGATTTTGAATGCGAAATGAAGGAGCGTAGCGGGCTACGTGACTGAATGACAAATTCAAAAGACGAAACAAGACTCATAAAGATTACCAAGTTATTTTTTAAGAATGACTAAAGCAACTCCATCAAAGGCAAAGTGACGAACATCCTTTCCGAAACCGAAGGATGAGGAATGACAAGCCTTTGTGTATTGACAGTAATGTCATCGAAAAAGAGAATGTCAATGTCTATAGACCTGGATGTATAGAGTCTCGTCCCGTCTTCGTTATATTCGGCCTTGTGGGCGGGACGTCCCAGTCCAATCTCTATCTGCTGGCAGATATCAAGGAGTTTTTCGGGCTCGAGGCCTTCGGGACGGGCGAATGCTACGACCTGATTGAGAAATTTCTGATCCGATTCGAAACTCACCGGAGAAGTCTCTATGACGGATGAGCAACGGATATTGACTCCAAGTCTTTCTTCCAGACACTTTATCGCTGAGGCGAGATTGTCCTCACGATTGCCTTTGTTTGAGCCGAGGGAGAGGTAAATCATCTTTTACCACAGGAAATTTCCGAAAGGCCAGCGGCCGGCATATATTTCTGATGCCATCTTGTAGAGGTCTGACCTGAGTTTCTCGATATTGGTCCTTTCCTTTGCGGATATGAATATGCAGGGCGTGTTGGCCTTCGACATCCAGGAGTTCTTGAGTTCCTCGAGAGTAAAGTTGCGGACGGTCTTTTGGTCGAGGGAATATTCGTCATATTCCTCATAGCTGTATGCATCTATCTTGTTGAATACCACGAACACCGGCTTGTCACGGGCGCCTATTTCCTCCAGAGTGCGGTTTACAACGCTTATCTGCTCCTCAAAGTTCGGGTGCGATATGTCGACGACGTGCATCAGTATGTCCGCTTCACGCACTTCATCGAGGGTGCTCTTGAAGGATTCTATCAGCTGGGTGGGCAGTTTGCGTATGAATCCTACGGTATCCGAGAGCAGGAAGGGCACGTTTTCGACTACAACCTTGCGCACGGTCGTGTCGAGAGTCGCAAAGAGCTTGTTTTCGGCGAATACGTCGCTTTTGGCGAGCATATTCATAATCGTGCTCTTTCCTACATTGGTATAGCCTACAAGTGAAATACGGACCATCGAGCCACGGTTCGAGCGCTGTGAGGCCATCTGGCGGTCTATCTTGCGCAGCTGCTCCTTGAGGCGGGATATCTTGTCAAGTATGATGCGTCGGTCCGTCTCAAGCTGTGTTTCACCCGGCCCACGCATATTCAGTCCTCCCTTGCCTCCTCTCTGACGCTCAAGATGTGTCCACATTCGGGTCAGACGGGGAAGCATATACTGATATTGAGCAAGTTCAACCTGAGTCTTTGCATAGGCGGTCTTTGCCCTTTGGGCGAATATGTCCAGAATGAGGCTGGTGCGGTCCATTATGCGACACGGCAGCAGGGCGTCCATGTTGCGCAGCTGAGTTGCGGACAGCTCATCGTCGAAAATGGCAACGTCTATGCAGTTGTCTGTGACGTAAGTTGCAATCTCATCGAGTTTGCCGCTGCCCATATAGGTGCTGCTCAGCGGGGCATCGAGGTGCTGCGTGAAGCGTTTCGTACCCTCGATGCCATCCGTTTCAGCGAGAAACTGCAGCTCGTCCAGGTATTCGTTCACCTGATCGTCGCTGCAGTTCTTATTGATTACGGCAATGAATATCGCCTTGTCCACCTAGTCCTTGAATTTTGATTTGAGATATTCGCGGTTAAGACGCGCAATGTGGGATATCTTGACCTTCTTGGGACATTCCATCTCGCAGGCGCGGGTGTTGGTGCAGCCTCCGAAACCGAGTTCGTCCATCTTGTCTATCATAGCCTTCACGCGTCGTGCGGCCTCGACCTTTCCCTGAGGAAGGAGTGCGAGCGAACTTACGCGTGCTGCAACGAACAGCATTGCCGAACCGTTCTTGCAGGTTGCAGCGCAGGCGCCGCATCCAACGCAGGCCGCAGCGTCCATACTTTCGTCTGAATCCTTCTTGGGAACGGGAATGGCGTTTGCATCAGGGACGCTTCCGGTGTTGACGGAGATGAAACCTCCGGCCTGGAGTATCTTGTCATAGGCCTGACGGTCAACAACAAGGTCCTTTATGATGGGGAAACCCTTGCTGCGCCAGGGTTCGATGGTGATGGTTGAACCGTCCTTGAACTTGCGCATATAGAGCTGGCAGGTGGTCACACCGCTCTCGGGACCGTGTGCACGGCCGTTGATGTAGAGTGAGCAGGCGCCGCAGATGCCTTCACGGCAGTCGTGGTCGAAGGAAACGGGACCGCTGTGCTTGCCCTTGCAACCCTTGTCGAAGGAGACGGGATCTATCTGCTCGCCTATAAGCTGTTCATTGAGGATGTCCATCATCTCGAGGAACGAGGTGTCTTCGGAGATGTTGTCAACCTTGTATGTCTCGAAATATCCTTTGCTTTTTGCGTCTTTCTGACGCCATACTTTCAATGTGAAATGCATAACGTTTCTCCTTAGTCTTTATAGTTACGGGTTGCCATATGTACGAATTCGAAGTTGAGAGGTTCCTTATGTAGCTCAGGCTCAGCGTTTTCGCCCTTATATTCCCAAGCTGCCACATATTTGAAGTTCTCATCGTCACGAAGGGTCTCGCCCTCTTCGGTCTGCATCTCCTCGCGGAAATGTCCACCGCAGGATTCACGGCGGTTGAGAGCGTCACGGGCCATAAGTTCACCTATTTCGAGGAAATCGGCTACCCTGAGGGCCTTCTCCACTTCCTGGTTGAAGACGTTGGTCTCTCCGGCAACGTATACGTTGCTCCAGAATTCCTTCTTGAGGGCCTGGATTTCTTCGATTGCCTTCTTAAGACCGGCTTCGTTGCGGGCCATACCTACATATTCCCACATTATGTGACCGAGTTCCTTATGGATGGAATCTACTGTGCGCTTGCCCTTGATTGACATAAGCCTGTTGATCTTTTCGAGTATGGCCTTCTCGGCCTGCTCGAATTCGGGGGCGTTGATGTCGGTCTTAGGCTCCTTGAACTTGCTTGCAAGGTAGTCGCCGATGGTGTAAGGAAGGATGAAATAACCGTCAGCAAGGCCCTGCATAAGGGCTGATGCGCCGAGTCGGTTGCCGCCGTGGTCGGAGAAGTTGGCCTCACCTATGGCATACAGTCCGGGAACCGTGGTCATAAGGTTGTAGTCGACCCACAGACCGCCCATCGTGTAGTGGATGGCGGGATATATCATCATAGGCTCGTCGTGGGGATCGACGTCCGTGATTTCCTTGTACATATCGAAGAGGTTGCCGTAGCGCGCGTCAACCACATCGCGTCCGAGTTTCTTGAAGCAGTCGGCGAAATCGAGGAATACGGCCTTGCCTGTGTTGTTCACGCCGAAACCTGCGTCGCAGCGTTCCTTTGCGGCGCGGCTTGCAACGTCACGGGGAACGAGATTGCCGAATGCGGGATATCTTCTTTCGAGATAGTAGTCGCGGTCCTCTTCAGGAATCTGGGAACCCTTGATGGTGCCTGCCTGAAGTTTCTTAGCGTCCTCGAGTTTCTTGGGAACCCAGATGCGGCCGTCATTTCGGAGCGATTCCGACATAAGGGTGAGCTTCGACTGCTGGTCACCGTGGATGGGAATGCAGGTGGGGTGAATCTGAGCGAAGCAGGGATTTGCGAAGCAGGCTCCCTTCTTGTAGCACTGCCAGGCGGCCGAACCGTTGGAGTTCATAGCGTTGGTGCTCAGGAAGTAGGTGTTTCCGTAACCTCCTGTGGCAACGACAACTGCGTGCGCTCCGAAGCGTTCTATCTTGCCGTTCGTAAGATTGCGGGCTATGATGCCCTTGGCCTCACCGTTGATTATGACGAGATCGAGCATCTCGTGACGGGGATATGACTTGACTGTGCCCTTTGCAATCTGTCTGTTGAGAGCGGCATAGGCGCCGAGAAGAAGCTGCTGTCCGGTCTGTCCGCGGGCATAGAACGTACGGGAAACCTGTGCGCCGCCGAATGAACGGTTGTCAAGAAGTCCGCCGTAGTCACGTGCGAAAGGAACACCCTGGGCCACGCACTGGTCTATGATGTTGTTGCTGACTTCCGCAAGACGGTATACGTTCGCTTCACGGCTGCGATAGTCTCCACCCTTGATTGTGTCATAGAAAAGTCTGTAGATGGAGTCATTGTCATTCTGATAGTTCTTTGCAGCGTTGATGCCGCCCTGGGCTGCAATGGAATGTGCCCTTCGGGGTGAGTCGCTGATGCAGAATATTTTGACATTGTATCCCAGTTCACCCAATGAAGCGGCTGCTGAAGCTCCTCCAAGACCGGTACCGACTACGATAATCTCAAGTTTCTTCTTGTTCGCAGGGCTGACGACCCTGATGTTTGCCTTATGCTCCGTCCATTTCTGAGCCAAGGGTCCTTGCGGAATTCTTGAATCAAGTTTTACCATATTTTATGTCATTAATTTAAATTCTACTGCAAAGTTTGGGATTTTTAGACAATTTAACAATTATTTGTAAATTTGTCTTGCCTCAAAAACGGGTTTTTTATGGAATTTTTCGCAAAATCTTCATCAACAGGCCTGAACGTACATATTTCGGATTCAGAAAAAGGAACGGTCACGCTGGTCCTTCTGCACGGATATCTTGAGACACTCTGCATCTGGGAGGAGTTCAGGGAGGAGATAAGACAGCTCAGAACCATTGCAATAGACCTTCCCGGTCACGGTCTGAGCGGCACCCATCCCGAAATCAATACAATGGAAGCCTGTGCCGACGTGGTCAGGGATGTGCTTGACATCTGCCACGTTGAAAAGGCATATATAGGCGGACATTCTATGGGTGGATATGTAGCGCAGCAGTTCTGCAAATCATATCCCGAACGCGCTTCGGGGCTTATTCTCTTCAATTCCAATCCATTCGCCGACTCACCGCAGAAGAAGCTCGCAAGGCTCGACGAGGTGGAGGCCATACGCGGCGGCGCCATACTGAACATAGCGGCGGCAATGATACCGAAGATGTACGCGCCTGACAACCTGCGAAAATGTGATGACAAGATAAACGAGACGGTCTATCTCTGCGACACTCACGATCCGGAGGGTATAATGGCCTGCTGCCGCGGTCTGGCTGAACGGAGCGACTATTGCGATATGCTGAAGGACTGGAAGAAACCAACCCTTTTCATATATGGTGACAAGGATCCCTTCCTCGATGCGGAGAAACTTAATGCGATGATGGAATATGAATCATTCGAACATCTTCTGATTCCCCTGTCAGCTCATAATTCCTTTGTTGAAAAACCCGAAACAGTGGTGGAAAAAGTGTTGAAAATTTGTCAATAATTTGAAAAAGTTGTTGATAACGGTTTTTATCAATTTTAACAAACACGATATCAACATATTTTTCAACATTACGGCAACTCTAAAAACCGCTCCGCAGACCTGTGTAAAAGTGTTTTTTCAGACTTATCAACAAATTGACACGGTATTATAATTATTATTTTTTACATTTTTAAAAAGATTAATAAAAATAAAAACGACCAATGGAGCAGGTTGAAAAGATCGATCCCAGAAAACTTTCCGAGAAGGGTGACAAGGATTTCGAAGGGCGCATAAGGCCTCAGGAGTTCTCGGAGTTTGCAGGTCAGGAAAAAATCCTTGAGAACCTGAAGATATTCGTCAAGGCGGCTATGCTGCGCGGTGACACACTCGACCACGTGCTTCTGCACGGCCCTCCGGGACTTGGAAAGACCACACTGGCATCCATAATAGCAAAGGAACTCGGAGTCGGTATGAAAACCACCTCCGGACCGGTTCTGGACAAGCCCGGTGATCTTGCGGGCATACTCACTTCCCTCGATGAGGGTGACGTGCTTTTCATAGATGAGATACACCGCCTTTCGCCCATAGTGGAGGAATATCTCTATTCCGCTATGGAGGACTATACCATCGACATTATGATAGACAAGGGTCCCGGTGCGCGGTCGGTGCAGATCACGCTCAATCCTTTCACTCTGGTCGGCGCAACCACCCGCAGCGGTCTTCTTACGGCCCCCTTGAGGGCAAGGTTCGGCATAACGGCGCATCTGGAATATTATGACGCTCCTGTATTGATGAAGATAGTCAGAAGAAGCGCATCCATCCTCGATATAGACATAGACGACCAGGCTGCGATGGAAATAGCCTGCCGCAGCCGTGGAACGCCGAGAATAGCGAATTCACTGCTCCGCAGGGTGCGTGATTTCGCGCAGGTCAAGGGCAGCGGTGTCATAGATCTTCAAATCACAAGATATGCTCTCGACGCTCTCAATATCGACACTCGCGGACTCGACCATATCGACAACAAGATACTTCAGACCATCATTCGCAAGTTCAAGGGAGGGCCTGTCGGCGCAGGTACGCTTGCCACCGCCATAAGTGAGGATCAGGGAACCCTGGAAGAGGTTTATGAGCCTTATCTGATAAAGGAAGGTTTCATTGTCCGTACGCCCCGGGGACGTGAGGCCACCGACCTTGCCTACAGGCATCTCGGTTTTTCAAGATATGAAGACAATTCTCTTTTCTGAAATATTGAAATTGGTTTGATATGTCAGTAAGGATTTCAGGATTGAACTCTTCCGGCATAAGTGTTCTTCTGTCGGATGTCTTCAATGGTTCAGGGCGGGATAGAATGCACTTTGTGGTGCTTCCGGATGCGGAAAAGGCCTCACAGTTCTGCAACGACCTCTACAACTTCTTCGACGAACAGACGGTGTTCTATTTCCCCTGCTCCTCGGACAGGCGTTCCTCGCAGTCCGTACGCGAGGCTACGATGAAGGTACAGAGAACCTCCACCATAGCGGCAATCAGTCAGCAGCGCAACATAATCGCCGTCACCTATCCCGAAAGCATAGAGCAGGAGGTGGTACATAAAAGGAAATTGAGCAATTCCATTCTCCATATCGCCAGGGGTGACCGCCTTCCTCACGATTTTATAAGGGACATATTCTTCGAGAACGGTTTCTCCAAGGTGGATTTCGTCTCGCAACCCGGTGAATTCGCCGTCAGAGGCAGCATAATAGACGTATTTTCCTACAGCAACAGCAATCCGTATCGAATCGATTTCTTCTCCGACGAGGTTGAGAACATAAAGGAATTCAACAACGACACTCAGATATCCATACGTGAAGTCGAGTCAGTTGACATATATCCTGACCTTTACACAGGAATTGAGAAGGAGGACAGCACAAGCATATTCAATACCCTTCCGAAGAACAGTGTGATATGGCTTGCCGGGGATGAACTCTACAGTCAGATGCAGTGGTATACCCTTGCGGACGGCTTCCGGAAGATATCGGTCACTCTTCTGTCGGGAAAGGAGGACGGACTCGCGGAAGTGACATCACGCGATACCTTCATAAAGGAATTAAGCTCCTTCTGCAAGGAAGGTGGACCGGATGCGGCCTACCGCTATGACACCCTGCCCCAGCCGTCGTTCAACCGCAATTTCGACATACTGCTTTCAGATATCAGAGACCGCATCAACGCAGGGTACAGGGTGCGTATCATCACCGACAACCCCCTCCAGGGAGAGCGTCTGAAGAAACTTATGACCCGTCTGGGACAGAATCTGGAGGACAACTGCGAATATATGGTCGATCCCGACGGGTGGCTGCGTGTGGTCAGGCTTTCGCTTCAGGGAGGCTATATCGACAATGTTGAGAAGATATGCTGGTACACCGACCACCAGATATTCGAAAAATATCACAGGGTGAGCGTGCGCCGCACGGTTGAGAAGAGCGAGAGAATGACCGTCAACGAGCTGAACGCGTTCAGGATAGGCGACTACATAGTGCATCTCGACTACGGCGTGGGGCAGTTCGGAGGCCTTGTCAAGACAAACATCAACGGCAAGGTTCAGGAGGCCGTCAAGCTGGTCTACAAGGATAACGACATAGTCTTCATATCCATTCACGGCATACACCGCCTTTCCCGTTTCAAGTCGAAGGACGGCGCGCCTCCCAAGATATACCGTCTTGGAAGCAAGAACTGGGAACATCTCAAGACCACTGCCAAATCCAAGGTAAAGGACATAGCCCGCAACCTTATAAAACTCTATTCCGAGCGCTCCCGCGCGCAGGGGTTCGCCTTCTCGAAGGACAGTGACCTGCAGTACGAACTCGAATCGTCCTTTATGTTCGAGGACACTCCGGATCAGCAGAAGGCGGTGGAGGCAGTCAAGGCCGATATGGAGAAGGCCTGCCCGATGGACAGGCTCATCTGCGGAGACGTGGGTTTCGGAAAGACGGAAGTGGCGGTAAGGGCCGCTTTCAAGGCCGCCGTGGACGGAAAGCAGGTGGCAGTGCTCGTGCCCACCACCATACTTGCCCTTCAGCACTACCGCACCTTCTCGGAGCGCCTCTCCGGTATGCCCTGCACGGTGGACTACCTGAGCCGCCTCCGCACTGCCAGGGAGATCCGCGAAGTGCTCGCCAACCTTCAAAGCGGCCGTACAGATATAATCATAGGCACTCACAAGCTTCTCGGCAAAAGTGTGAAATTCAAGGACTTGGGGCTGCTCATAGTGGATGAGGAGCAGAAATTCGGCGTGTCGGCGAAGGAACGTCTTCGCGAACTGAAATCATCCGTCGACACCATTACAATGACGGCCACGCCCATCCCGCGCACCCTGCAGTTCTCCCTTATGGGAGCCCGCGACCTGTCCATCATCAACACCCCTCCCCCCAACCGTCTGCCTGTCCATACGGAAATAATAGACAGCGACTACGACCGTCTGCGAGAGATAATCAACTATGAACTTTCCCGTGGGGGACAGCTGTTCCTGCTGCACAACAAGGTGGAGGAACTCATATCGATAGAAAGCATAGTGAGGAACCTCTGCCCCGGAATCAGGACCTGTATCGCTCACGGACAGATGGAGTCCAGAGAACTCGAGCAGCGTATTCTCGACTTTATGGAGGGTGAATACGATATGCTCATCTGCACCACCATAGTGGAGAACGGTCTGGACATACCCAACGCCAACACCATCATCATCAATCAGGCGCAGAACTTCGGCCTGAGCGACCTTCATCAGTTGCGAGGCCGTGTGGGACGCTCCAACAGGAAGGCGTTCTGCTATCTTGTCGCCCCTCCGCTGACCGTCCTGACCGACGATGCGCGCCGCCGTCTGCAGGCCATAGAGTCGTTCTCCGACCTGGGCAGCGGATTCAACATAGCGATGCAGGACCTCGACATACGCGGAGCAGGCAACCTTCTCGGCGGGGAGCAGAGCGGATTCATATCGGAAATGGGCTTCGAGACCTATCAGAAGATACTTTCAGAGGCTCTTGTGGAACTTCATCAAGAGGCTTTCACCGAGGATGAACAGGATGCTCCGGCAACTCCGCTTCCTGTCAACTTCACTTCGGACTGCCATATAGAGACCGATCTGGAAGTGCTCATACCTGATTCATATATTAATATCGTCGCCGAAAAGATACGTCTCTACAAGCTTCTCGACTCGATGACAACGGAAAGGGAACTCCTGTCGTTCGCCGCCGAGATGGAGGACCGTTTCGGAAGCATACCGCAGCAGGTGAAGGAACTGATGAACGTGGTTCGCCTGCGCGTGACGGCGCAGAAGCTCGGATTCGAGAAGATTATGCTCAAGAAAGGACAGATGATATGTTTCTTCATATCGAACAAGATGTCGCCCTACTACCGCAGCGAAACCTTCACCCGCGTGCTGTCCGCCATTCAGAACGGAGGCCGGCGCTTCGCGCTCAAGGAGCAGAATGACCGCCTTTCGGTCACCGTTGCCGACGTGGAGAGCGTGCAGATGGCACTTAATTTGCTTTCGAGCATTTAATTATTTATATTTGCAAGATGATGAACAGGTGGAAAATCCGTCATATTGCGGCCTTGGCCGTAGCTCTTGTTTTCCTGTCCCTGCCTCTCGGCGCGCAGGAAAGCGTGGCGTACAGTTCGTATTCGCCGTACACCCTGTTCGGAATAGGAGACATACATCAGCAGGGCACGGCCTGGAACAAGATGATGGGAGGCCTTGGCACGGGAGTGCGCAACAACCGCTACATCAACTACCTCAATCCCGCCGCCGCGTCTTCCTGCGACACCCTGTCCTTTATGATGGACTTCGGTTTCCAGCAGAAGAACACCGTCTACAGCGCCGATGCAGCCAGCGGTGACGCTCTTTCGAGCGGCAGGCTGACCGCCGCCAACAACGTGTTCAACATTGACCATCTGCTGGTGTCCTTCCCTCTTTACAAGCGCAGCGCGATGGTCTTCGGCATCACTCCCGTCAGCGACGTGGGCTACAGCTTCACCAGCAACGACACCCGCGACGAGATACTTTCCCGCCTCGGCGACGTCAGATATCAGAAGAACGGCCAGGGCGGCATATATCAGTTGTTCGCCGGTGCGGGCGCAACTTTCTGGAAGCGTCTGAGCCTCGGCGTGCAGGGCATATACAATTTCGGTACGATTGACCGCTACTCCTACGCCCTGTTCATCACCGACGACAACCAGCGCAGCATCACCTCCGGATGGAACTACGTCCTGCGCGGTATGTCCGCCAAGTTCGGCCTGCAGTATGAACAGCCCCTGGGAAAGAATTCATCCCTCACAGTGGGCGGAACATACCGGCTGCCCCAGTCGCTCGGCGTCGAGGCGAGACGCTACGCCTATGTCTCATCCGCATCGTCCGTCGACACCATTACCAACAAAGTGCTCGATATGAACGTTCTGGAGGTCCCGCAGGAAATCAGCGGAGGCATCTCCTTCAACGTTCCCAACAAGTTTATGATAGGTTTCGACTACACCCTCCAGGACTGGAGCAAAACCTCTTTTATGCCCACTCCCGGAGTGGATTTCAAGCCTGCCAGGTCGGAATCTTACAAACTGGGTATGGAATACACGCCCAACCTCTACGACGTGCGCTACGCACTCAAGCGCTGGACCTACCGCGCGGGGGTGTATCACAACAGATCCTATTATATGCTCTCCGGCCATCAGGTCTGCTCGACAGGCATCACCTTCGGCCTGTCCATACCCGTGTTCAGGTACTACAACGCCGTCAGCATCGGCGTTGACCTCGGTCAGAGAGGCAGCGTGGACGGCAATCTTATCCGCGAGCGCTATGCCAACTTCTATGTCAGCGTGAACCTGCACGACATCTGGTTCCAGAAGGCATTGTACAATTGACACGGTTTTGGAATGCAATTTGAAATAACAGAAAATAATAAACGTACACCACGATGAAAAAGATTTTCCTTACAATCCTTGCAGTTCTTATGGTTGCCCCCGTATTCGGTCAGGGCAAGTATGGAGCGGACAGTGCAGAATGCATCAAGTATCTCTCATACTACACCGAATATATGAAGCAGAAGAACTATGCGGAGGCCACTCCTTCCTGGCAGAAGGCTATCCGTCTGTGCCCTCCCACCGCAAGTCAGAAACTCCTCACCGACGGTCAGACCCTCGTCCGCCGTATGATAAACGGCACCAAGGACAAGGCCCGCCGCACGGAACTTATCGACTCCCTGATAATGCTCCACGACGTGCGTATCGAGTATTATCCCAAGTATGCGCAGACGGCTGCCAACAACAAGGCCCTCGATATGATCAACCTCTACGGTGACCGCAAGGAGGAGCTCTACAACGGCCTCAGCGAGATAGTCGGCACCCTCAAGGAAAAGGTCAACCCCGTTGCCCTTGTCAACCGTATGAAGGTTGCAGGTGAGCTCTATGCCGCCGGCAAGCTCACGGCAGACCAGGTTATGGAGACC
Organism: Bacteroidales bacterium; assembly: GCA_045600965.1. Classification (GTDB taxonomy): domain Bacteria; phylum Bacteroidota; class Bacteroidia; order Bacteroidales; family UBA932; genus RGIG6374. The sequence goes on from JAZRYW010000045.1 coordinate 11,814, forward strand.
TACACCGAAAATGCCGAATATTTCGAGACCATCATATCCTGCACCACCGACGAGCAGGCTCCCGCTATGAAGCGCGATATGGAAACATTCTTCGCCAACAGCGGTGTGGCCAACTGCGACAACCTGCTCAGCCTCTACACTCCCCGCTACCAGGCCAATCCTTCCGACATCGCCCTTGCAAAGAGCATAGTCAAGATAATGGGTTCCGCACAGTGCGTCGACAACGAGATATTCCTCGGCGCGGTTGAGAACGTTCACAAGTCAGAACCTTCCGCAACCACCGCATACTATCTCTACAGGCTCCATTCAGCAAGGGACAACCATAGTGAGGCAATCGCCTATATGCGCGAAGCTATCGCCACTGAAGGGCTTTCAGCAGCCGACAAGGCCGAATACCTTCTCGAACTCGGCACTTTCTGCTTCAAGAAGGCGGACCGCAAGGCCGAAGCCGTTTCAGCAGCCCTCGAAGCCGCAGAAGTCAATCCTGCACTCGCAGGCCGCGCATATCTGCTCATCGGCACAATCTGGGGTTCTGTACGCTGCGGCGGTGACGAGATTTCAAGCCGCGCCCAGTACTGGGTTGCAGTGGACTATCTCACAAAGGCCAAAAACGCCGATGAAACCCTTGCAGAGGATGCAAACCGTATGATAGGTCAGTACCGCTCATACTTCCCTGCAAAGTCGGACGCCTTCATGTATGACCTCCTCGACGGACAGAGTTACACTGCAAGCTGTGGCGGACTCCACGCGACTACCACTGTCAGAACAAATTAATGTTCAACCTATACAGACCTTACAGGATTATAGCAGTCGCTCTGGCGGCTGCTATAATCGTCTGTTCGTGTTCTGACGACAATGTTTCCGAGAGCCTCGATATGAGCTCCGTGCCCGTTCAGGTCATTGGGAATATGAATGCCCTCCAGTCTGAAAACGGTGTCCTTCAGAGCCGTATGGCCGCACCGAGAATGGAGAGGTATGTAAAGGATACAATATCCTATGAACTTTTTCCGGAAGGTCTGAAAGTGTTCACATACACCCCTTCCGGCGCCCTCGAGTCGACAATCGAGGCAGATGCGGCACGCCACGTGACCACTTCGGGCAAGCAGCAGTGGTCCGCGTTCGGCAATGTGGTGATGCTCAATCATATAAAAGGTGACCGTATGGAGACGGACACCGTCTATTGGAATATGGAGGAAAAGAAAATCTACACCGACTGCTATGTAAGGATGCAGTCAGAGGACGGCTTCCTCCAGGGTTTCGGAATGGAGAGCGACGAGAGACTCTCCAACGCCGTCATTCTCCGCACCTTCGATTCCAACTTCCGCGTAACGAAGGATTCCACCAAAGTCTATCTGGATTCGCTCAATTTCATAGGCCCTGTGCTGCTTTAATTATTGTCACTTTTATGCGGGTTTGCGAATTTTTTTATAAATTTGCAGTTCCTTAAAAACGCAATTTTTAACAGTAACAATATTTAAACGTAACTCACAATGGCGATTCTAGAGAATATTCGCGTCAAACTCGGAGTGTTTGTAACGATTATCATCGCTTTCTCACTCCTGCTCTTCATCGTGGATGCAGACACGCTCAATTTCGTGACATCCCGTGCATCAGCAAAACACAATGTAGGTGAAATGAATGGAAAGTCCATCAAGGACAGGGACTTTCAGACAAGGAACGAATCCGTAAAGAACGTCCTCCAGCTTCTCAGCAACGCATCTGTTGACGAAGATCAGGCAAAGGACGCTACCTGGAACGCCTATCTTGAGGAATACGTCTTCAAGCCCGCATTCGAAAAGGCCGGCATCGCTGTCAGCCAGGCCGAGACCTTCGACCTCTGCCAGGGCAAGCAGATATCACCGGTCCTCCAGCAGCTCGCAATCTTTGTCGACGAGCAGGGCGGTTTCAGCCGTGAGAATCTTGCAGCCTTCGTAAGTTCCATCGACGAGGATCCTTCCGGCAACACCGAAGCCGTATGGTCCTACATCGAGAACGCAGTCAACACCGAACAGCTGTTCACCAAGATGGCTTCGCTGCTCAACGCTTCCGACTACAGCAATGCCATCCAGACGCGTCGCGCCGTGGAGGAGAACAACACCACCTCCAGTGTGGATTTCGTGATGATTCCCGCCAACTACAGCAACGACACCACCCTCACCGTCACCGAGCAGGAGATCAGGGACTACTACAATGCCCGCAAGAAGAACCTCAAGCAGACCGCTTCGCGCGACATCGACTATGTAGTCTTCGAGGTCATTCCTTCCCAGCAGGACGTAATCGACACTCAGGCCGAGGCAGAGAAACTCTATGAAGAGTTCGTGGCAGCCGAGGACCCCGTCAAGTTTGCAAAGCGCAATTCCGACCGCAACAACATAAAGCCCGGCTACTTCTACAAGCAGGGAGAGCTTGCCAATCTTGGCTATGGCGCGCTTGAGGCGGCCGCTTTCGGCAACGAAGGAGAGCTTACACCTTTATTTAATATAGACGGCGGGTATATGGCCGGCAAGGTTGTCGCCACCAAGATGGCTCCGGACTCAGTCTATGTGGAGCATATCCTTCTTCAGGGAGACAGCGAGGCGAAGACAGACTCGATATCGATCCTTGCAAAAAGGGACTATCTCAAGACAGCCGAGGAATTCACCACCGTCACCACCGGTGAAAGCATCGAAGACCGTGTCCGTCTCGGTTGGATGAGTCAGGATCTCATCAACTGGTTCGGCCAGCAGTATGGCATCACAGGCTTCGAACAGATTGCGGACATTCCCTCCGGAGGGCAGATTGTTCTCAAGAGCCAGTTCGGAACGCATATCTTCAGGGTTAAGGAGACGTCCAGGCCGATGAAGAAAGTTCAGGTTGCAGTTGTGTCCAAGGATATAAACGCAAGCAAGAAGACACGTCAGGACATTTACAACCGGGCGAACGACCTTCTTATCGCCTCAGGTGACACCTACGACGGTTTCAAGGCCGCAGCAATGGCCTCCGGTCTTGCCGTGACTCCGGCCCGTCGTGTACCCGAAGGTGCCCGCACTTTAGGTAACTATCAGAATACCATAGAGATATCCCGTTGGGCGTTTGATGCCAAGGCGGGAGAAGTGTCTCATATCATAACAGTTGACAACAAATACTATTTTGTGGCCGCCCTTGCCGGCATACACAAGGAAGGATACGTGCCGATTGCTGATATTCAGCAAGATATCCGAATGGCTCTGCTCACGGAGAAGGCTCTGGTGAAGCAGAAGGAGACCGTTGCGCAGAAGATAGAGGGCCTCGGCACGATAGAAGAGATAGCCGAAGCTCTCGGCACCACTCCCTCACACCGTGACGGTGTGGCCTTCGGGTCGCTCACCAACGCCCAGCAGCTTGACCCCGGCTTTGTCGGAGCCATCAGCAAGGCTCAGAAGGGTGTCCTGACAGGGCCTGTCAGCGGTCAGATCGGTACGTACGTGTTTGTTGTGACCGACACCCAGGTGGGTTCGTTCTTCAGCGAGGACGATGCCCGTCTGCGCAACAGCCAGATTTCACAGCGTGTGGTCAGCCAGTTGCCCCAGGTTCTTGCAACAGATGCCGATTTGAAGGATTACAGAGGCAGATTTTTCTAAAAAACTGCCCTGAAAGTCAAATTTTCGGTGGTTTTTCCGGATTATTTTCCCCCTAAAGGGGAAATAATTTGGAATATTAGGAAATATGGTTTATATTTGAACCTGTGAATTATTATGGTTTCATATAAGTTTAACCAAAATACAATCAAACACTTAACAAATTTTTTATGAAAAGGATTATTTATGTACTTGTGTTCATGATCGGTGCAGCCGGTCTGTTCACATCCTGTATCGACAATGTCGAGCCTGCAGGCCTGAATGAACTCAGGGATGCAAAGGCAGACTATTACAGGGCTCTCGCTGAGTTGCAGAAGGCACAGGCAACCGCAGCTACTACAGCCGCCGAGGCTGAGAAGCTCCGCGCCGAAGCAGACGCAGCTTACACAAATGCTCAGGCACAGCTCGTGTACGCAAACGCTGGCCTCGTTAACGCTCAGAAGGCAAAGATTGAAGCTGAAATCGCTGCCATGGAAGCTGAACAGGCACATCAGGAAGCTATGTGGAAGATCGATGAAGACATTCACGCTCTCGACGTAGCCCTCAAGGAAGCAGAAGTTGCAAAGGCAAACGCTGAGGCAGCATACGAAATTGCAAAGTCTGAAGCCCTCACGGAAGTGGAGAAGGCTAAGGCTGCCGCCGATGTGGCAGAGGCTCAGGCCAGATATGCAGAGGCTCAGGCCGCTCTCGCAAAAGCAGAGGCTGCAAAGAAGGCTGCTGAAGAACAGTATGTAATCGACTCTCTGAAGAGGGCTGCCCAGATTTCTCAGGCAGAAGCCGCTATCGAAGCGCAGAAGGCTTACAACGAAGCCGCATATCTCGATGCTCAGAGGGCTCTCGAAGTTGCTCAGCAGTCTTACTGGGCTCAAATCAAGGCCGGTGCTGAAATCAGGGCATACGCTGAAGCATTCATCGAAGGCGCCGCTCTGACTCCTCAGGAAGAAGGTTACATCAAGGCATATGTTGAAGCTTACAACGCAGCTCTCGAAGGTCTTGACGACGCTCAGAGAGATCTCCTCCTCAAGAAGTCAAACCTCTTCAAGTATCAGTATGACGAGGCTAAGACCGACAAGGCGACTGAAGATCAATATGACGCAAACATAGCTCTTTACAAGGACGAAATCGCTAAAGAAGAAGGCAAGATAGCTGACGCTGAATCAAAGATCGCAGCCATCGAAACCGCTTCCCAGAGCGGTGAATGGTTCAACGGTGTTCCCGTTGACCAGTGGGCAGAAGAGCTTGAAAGCATCAAGGCACAGCTTGCAGAACTTGACGACCGTCACGGCGAAATCGTAGCTGAAGTTCTCGACGCAAAGGTAAACGGCCTCGCCGATTATCTCGACTATGTTCAGTTCCACGCTGACCAGCCCATCAACAACGACGTTATAGACTTCACCTTCTACAAGAGCGTGGACAAGTTCTGGAACATCTACAACAAGTACATCACCGATGAAGAACTCATCGCTGCTGTTGAGACATACAAGACCTACGCAAAGGTTGACCTCAAAGAAGCTGGAAAGAACGTTGTTAAGGCTCTTAAAGACTCGACACGCGCAGACTTCGTTGCTGACTCCATCCAGAAGGTTGTCAATGCAGACACTTTCGCAGTGAACTATTGGAAGTTCCAGACCGCCATCGCTGAAAAGGCATACGAAAAGGCTGAAAAGGATGCTGCTTCCCTCGTGGAAAGCGACGCTCTCTATCAGGTTTGGATTGACCTCTCAGAGGTTTATACGAACTGGGGTCCCTCAGCTCGCCGCAACCTCGCTCAGTTCGCTTCATACATTTCTCTGATGCAGACTGCAGCCGTTGCTCCCAGCTACCAGGAAGCATACAGGATCTTCGTTAGGAAGGATGCCGCCATCACCGACACTACTGATACAGTTCATTATCCCAAGACTTATCGCGGCACGATGAACTGCCAGTACTTCACCAGCAAGGATCAGGCTCCTGTAGGATACATCACCTACAAGGTTACAAAGCACGGCTTTATGCTCATCGACAACCCTGCATTCGTCAAGGAAAACAACTATGGCGACTTTGCAGGTATGCCTTACGTAGTTATAACCAACTGGGCAACCAAAGATGAAGATGAACAGTCTCATCTCGAAGATGCAGGCAACTACCTCGTTTACGCCAAGGAAGGCGAAGGCCCTTATATGGTCATCACCGCTCCCAAGGATCGTATCGACTGGGTATTCAAGGGTGGCGTTTATGAAGGCGGAGAAGAGCCCGAAGAAAACGACCTCGGTATCTTCGACATCTACGAACATCTGAGCAACTACACCAACCTCGTAGAGGACAACACTCCTGAAGGGTACGATGCAGCGATTGCATATTTTGGCAAGTCCGCTTCTATCGACTCTGTCAAGTATAACGCTGACCTCAAGGCAGCCAAGACCGCATACGACAACGGTGTGAAGGCTATCGAGACTGCAAACGACAAGGTTGTCGCTGACCTCAAGAAGACCATCGACGACTGGAATCTTATGGATTCACTCAACAACTTGATCTATCAGCTCGACACTGTTGTAAAGGAAGCTGGAGAGCGTTACGAAGCTTGGAACAAGCAGACTTGGATTGCTCCTAATGAACTTCCTTTCTTCTTCGGTGACGTTGATGGAATCGCTTGCGGTTTCTATCCTGCTGCAACTCCCACAGCTACAATTGAAGCAGAAAATGCTGAAGTAAACTGCGGTTACTATCCCGATCTGACAGGCAATTCCGCTACGTGGAGGATTTCGAAGGCTGACTCTGCTTCATTTGCAATTCAGTCAGCTGAACTTGATGCTTGGCTTGAAAAGGTAAAACCTCAGCCTGGCCAGGATACTTCCAAGAACTCTGAGAAATATCTCGGCGCTTCAAAGGGTGACTGGGCTTCATTTGAGGCTTGGTGGAACGAACAGCTTGCTAGCCCTCGTTCAGACGGCACCAGCTACACTCTTGGAACAGATCTTCTTGGCCCCGGATATGACGCTATCCGTGCCACTGCTAAGAATCGTGCTGGAGAAACCTACGAGTCATACATATCAAACATTGAACAAAGGCCTAGCATCTTCTCTCTTTACACGATAAATAAGACAGAGGCTTTCTTAACCGTGTATATTGGTGCATTCCATTGGACAGGAACTCTTCCTAACGGAACAGACCCTAACCACGCTGTGATCAGCAAGTGGGGTGGTATAATTGCTACCGAGTCTGCAAAGGCTGCCTCTATCAAGGAAGGTGAATGGCCTGTATTTGTAGGTGACATCAATTGCTCTTTTGCAAAGGATCTCACTGCAGAACAGCTCACCGGCAGCAAGACTGGCACTAAGATCACTGTAGAGGCCCTCAAGGCTCGCATTGCTGACTATAAGACGAAAGCAGCAGCTGCAACTGAAGAAGTACAGAAGGACATCGCCAAGTACCAGGCTGACCTCAAGGAATACTGGGCAGCAAGAGCGAAACTCGTTAAGGTTGAGTACAACGGAGTAACTCCTAAGGATGATTACAACTGGAAGAGCGAAGAGGTTGTTCTCAGCAGCTTCGGTACTGCACCTGAAGGATGGATTATTCCTGATTCTGCAACACAGGCGTTCACAAAGGATACTACAGCTTTTGAAATCGCTTCAACGCACACTGGTCTCAACTACACTATTGCTACAATTGAATATATGTACAATGTAGTCAATGCAAAGGCAGAGTGGTACGAATACGAGTCCAAGCTTCCCAAGTCAACCGACTACGGCCACGTATACTTCAACATCGACGAAGAAGGCAAGGTAGTAGACGCTGACGCTCTCAAACCCGCTGACCTTGCACAGGCTTACTTTGTAACCCGCAACGCTCAGGTAGGTACCAACGCTGAATATGCAGAAAACACCATCGGTGGAGACAAGACTAAATACAATGTTGTAATACCTGAAAGCTACATCCAGTATTATATGTTCAACTTCAACGGCAAGCAGACTTTTGGTCCTCGTGAAGTATCCAATATGTGGCAGCCTCTGCGCAACGGCAAGCTCGCTCTCTGGTTCCAGGATTATCTGCCCAACGCACAGATGTACAAGGACAACGATGGTTTCTGGACTGTAGACCTCAACGGTGTATATGACAACTGCGTATACCTGAAGTATCTCAGCAAGCTCCAGTATATCGAAGAACTCAAGGCTCAGAAGGACGGCTACAAGGAATTCTGGGGCAACCTCGGAGAAGCTCTCGAAGAAGCTTACGCTAAACTCTACGAGTATGCCGACAATATGAAGGACGTTGCCAAGAAGACCATCGTCGACACCAAGAAGCAGTGGCTTGACGCTTGCGAAGAAGCTCTCGCAGCAGCAGAAAACAAGTGCAAGGCTGACAACGAAGCTCTCGTAGAGGCAAATGCCGCTCTCGACGAAGCAGTAGAAGCTCTCCACACCGCCAACGACTGGCTTGCAGCTTGCTGGAACCACTACAAGAACGGTCTTGTAGCAGCAGCTCAGGCAAGGTATGAAGAAATCATAGAGATCCACGACGCAGCAGTCAACGATCTTTGGAGAGAACTCTTCGACAACACCGAACTCCAGAGGACACTCCGTGACCTCTACGGCTGGACCTTCCGCACCTACAGCGAAGCTCTGAAGTATGAAATCGGTGACTTCGGTCTTGGAATACCTTATCCTACCTATTCTAAGAACGCTGAAGGCGAGTACGAAGAAGGAACCGCTTATGCAAAGGATATCGCTGGCTTCCTCGAGGGTCTTAAGGCATACTACAAGGCTCAGGTTACTGAACAGGAAGATGTGAAGGATGCCGCTGAGGATAGCATCGAAACTCTCAAGACTGCCCTTGCATATTGGGAAACAACCAAGGATAATTGGGATGAAGAGGTAGCACTTGAAGCTGAAGAACTCTACCTCAGCCAGTATGAAAAGAATGTCAACGCTCTTCAGAACCAGGTAGCCGCTGCTGAACGCGCTCTTAAGATCGCTCAGGAAAAGGCAGACTTCGCCAAGTCACAGCTTGACGCTATCCTCGCCGCTTTCGGCCAGACCAAGGACGCTGAATAATTTCAATCCAACAACTCTTACAAAACAAAACAAGAATGTTGAAGAAATTAAGCATATTACTACTTGCAGTTATACTGACTGTGCCAGCAATGGCACAGTCGGGAGACTGCTGTGAGTGTATGTTTGCTCCAAGAAAGGGTCAGTGGCAGTTCAATCTGGTATTGGGCAACACAGGCTATGTGAACGACTACAACGGTCTTTACTGGCTGCTCCCTACCGGAAACGACAATGTGGGTATCTCCCGTGAGGAAGGTGCCACCATTTCGGACGACCTGTCAACAGTTGCTCTCAATCTGGGTTCTTTCAACTACAATTCTCTGACTAACATCGCAGGTATCGAAGCCAAGTACTTCCTTACAAACCACATCGACATCAACCTCTACGGTTCATACCAGCTCAATATGCAGCCCTCCAAGAATTACGAGGAGAACACTACCAACGAGCAGTATCGCCTTCTGTTTGGTGAATATGACGGTGAAGAGGCAATACAGGATCTTATGATGCCCAGCCAGATGGCTATTCAGGGAGCCGTTACTAACAAGTTGCACGTTAAGATTGGATCAAACTACAATTTCAACGTGATTAACCCTCGCATCCAGGCTTATCTCGGAATCTTCGGTGGATTCCAGCAGGCCCGTATTGAAGCATTCTACCCTTATACTGGTGTTTCATCTTATGATGGTGAGGACGAGAGAGAATTATACAGAGCCAGCAAGCGTGCCGGTCAGATTCTCGCCTTTGAAGGCGGTCTGGTGAGCGGTATCTCTTACTCAGTTCTTCCCGGTTTTCAGATCGGTTTTGAAGTGTCACCGGCAAAGTACCAGTACTCGCTGATGCACCTTCAGGTCGATGGACTCGATCCTTATTACGCAAACAACCACAGTTTGAAGGTTTTCGCTTATCCCCAGGTTAAATTCGGTTTCCGTTTCTAATCGAGGATTCGTAGATAAAAATGAAACCCGACACTCCGGTGCCGGGTTTTTTTATTAATTTTGTTCATCAAAAGGCTCCAAATGAAACAGTATCTCGATCTCCTGACCCATATCCTTAATAACGGAAACGACCGCAGCGACCGCACCGGTGTCGGCACACGCAGCGTTTTCGGCTATCAGATGCGTTTTGACCTCCAGAAGGGCTTCCCCCTGCTGACCACCAAGAAAGTCCATCTGAAGTCGATTATCCACGAACTGCTGTGGTTTATTTCCGGAGACACCAACATCCGCTATCTCCACGACAACAAAGTCACCATCTGGGACGAATGGGCCGATGAGAACGGGGACCTCGGTCCTGTCTACGGCCATCAGTGGCGCAGCTGGCCCACACCCGAGGGAAAGACCATAGACCAGCTCTGTGCCGTCGTCGATTCCCTGAGAAACAATCCCTGTTCGAGACGCCATATAGTCACCGCCTGGAACCCCGCGGAGATTGACCGTATGGCCCTGCCTCCCTGCCACGCGCTTTTCCAGTTTTACGTTGCGGACGAAACTCTCTCCTGCCAGCTCTACCAGCGCAGCGCCGACACTTTCCTCGGTGTGCCCTTCAACATCGCATCCTATGCCCTTCTGACTATGATGATGGCTCAGGTATGCGGCTACAGGCCCGGAGAGTTCATACACACTCTCGGTGACGCCCACATCTACAGCAACCATTTCGACCAGGTGCGCGAACAGTTGTCCCGCACTCCCCGTGACCTTCCCAGGATGACAGTCAACCCCGACGTTCACGAAATCACCGGATTCAAATATGAAGACTTCACCCTCGAAGGATACGACCCTTATCCCGCAATAAAGGCTCCCATAGCAGTATAATTATGTCCATTTCGATGATAGCGGCAATAGACCGCGACGGCGCGATAGGACGCGCGGGCGATATGCCCTGGCACATTCGTGAGGATATGCTCTATTTCAAGCGGACCACGATGGGCCATACCGTCGTTATGGGCCGCCGTACCTGGGAATCCCTCGGCTGCAGGCCTCTGCCGGGGCGCAGGAACGTCGTTGTGAGCTCTTCCCTGCAGCCCTCTGAAGGGATGGAGGTGGTAAAGTCGATAGAACAGATCGCAGCCCTTTCAGATGCCGCGCCGCAGGAGGAACTGTTCATCATAGGAGGCGGAAGTCTCTACCGTTCGATGATGGATCTCTCAGAGAGGCTCTACATCACCCACGTCGACACCCTCGCCGAGGGTGCGGACACCTGGTTTCCGGAGATAGATTCCGGGAAGTGGGTCCTGCAGACCATCTCCGAGCGCGTCACGGACGAAAAAAGCGGACTGTCCGTCCGCTTTGCAGTGTATGTCCGCGCGTAAGGTTATACGTTGAAAAGGAAATGCATGATGTCGCCGTCGCAGACCGTGTAGTCCTTGCCTTCGACATTGAGATGCCCTGCCGCGCGGCAGGCGGCCTCTGAGCCGTATTTTACGAAATCATCGTATTTTATGACCTCCGCGCGTATGAATCCCTTCTCGAAATCAGTGTGTATCACACCGGCCGCCTGAGGCGCCTTGTCCGACTTGCGGATGGTCCAGGCGCGGCATTCGTCGGCGCCTGCCGTGAAGAAGGTCTGGAGGTTGAGAAGGGAGTAGGCGGCCTGGATGAGACGCACCACGCCCGACTGTTCGAGACCTATCTCCCCGAGGAACATCTCCCGTTCCTCGAAATCGTCGAGTTCGGCAATCTCCGACTCTATCTTCGCCGATATGACCATAACGCCGGCGTCCTCGTCCCTGACAGCCTCGCGTACCGCATCGACATAGGCATTGCCCGTGGCGGCGGATTTCTCGTCCACGTTGCAGACATACAGGACGGGCTTGCTTGTCAGCAGGCAGAATTCGCGGGCGAAACGCTCCTCTTCGGCATTGTCGAGTTTCACCTGGCGGGCGTTGCGGCCCTGCTCGAGCGCTTCCCTATATTTGACCAGCACGTCGAGCGCCTTGCGGGCCTGCTTGTCACCACCGGTCTGAGCCTGCTTCTGAACCTTGCTTATGCGGTTGGTGACGGTCTCGAGATCCTTTATCTGGAGTTCGAGGTCAATCACCTCCTTGTCGCGCACAGGATCGACGCTGCCGTCGACGTGGGTGACGTTGTCGTCGTCGAAACAGCGCAGCACGTGGAGAATGGCGTCTGTCTCGCGTATGTTGGCAAGGAACTGGTTGCCGAGCCCCTCACCGCGGCTCGCTCCCTTGACAAGGCCCGCGATGTCCACTATCTCCACCGTTGCGGGAATCACCCTTTTGGGCTTGCACATATCGGCGAGCACCGTCAGACGCCTGTCAGGAACGGTGGTCGAGCCTATGTTCGGCTCGATGGTGCAGAAGGGGAAATTGGCCGCCTGGGCCCTTGATGAACTGATACAGTTGAAAAGAGTCGACTTGCCTACGTTAGGCAGTCCTACTATTCCGCAGCGAAGAGACATATCTTTTTTTCAAAAAAGTGAAACCTTGTTTTCAAATTTTTTTCAAACCCTTTCCGCAGGGCCCTGCAGGCATCCTTGCGGATGAAGGATTTTTCATAAAGGAGCATCCGGGCCATATTTGTCCACAAATGCCGCAGATGCTCTGCAAAGATACGATTTTGCAGGGAAAATATGCTTACTTTTGCAAAAGCAAATCCGGCGAAGATGTCACAGAAGGAAAAAATAGTGGAGACTCCCCTGATGAAGCAGTATTTCGAGGCCAAGGAACAGTACCCCGACGCCATACTGCTCTTCAGGGTCGGTGATTTCTACGAGACTTTCGCCGATGACGCCCTGGTGGCGAGCAAGACTCTTGGAATAGTGCTCACCCGCCGCGCCAACGGCAGCGCCTCGTCCGTTCCCCTTGCAGGGTTCCCCCATCACGCCCTGGACGTATATCTTCCGAAACTCGTGCGTTCCGGCTACAAGGTTGCCGTATGCGACCAGCTGGAGGACCCCAAGCTCACAAAGAAACTTGTCAGGCGCGGCATCACCGAACTCGTCACTCCCGGCGTGGCCTACAGCGACCAGCTTCTCCGCCAGAGGGAGAACAACTTCCTCGCGGCGGTCTTTATTCATAAGGAGAACGCGGGCGTGGCCTTCCTTGACATCAGCACCGGCACATATCAGGTGGCCGAAGGCAATGCAGAATACGTCTCCCTGCTGCTTTCCAACTTCGATCCCAAGGAAATCCTTGTGGAGAGGGACCAGAAACGCCTCTTTGAAGAGAAGTTCGTCACAAGGGCCTGCATCACGGAGATTGACGAATGGACCTGCGTGTTCGATTCCTGCTATGACGCACTGTGCCGCCATTTCTCGCTGACCAGCCTCAAGGGTTTCGGCATAGAGCATCTGCAATTGGCGGTGACGGCCGCCGGAGCCATACTCCACTATCTCGAGATCACCCGTCACGATTCCATCTCCAACATCTGCGGCATATCGAGGATAGACCGGGACAGTTTCGTGTGGATGGACCGTTTCACGGTGCGCAATCTCGAGGTTTTCCAGTCGCTTGCGGGCGCGGAGGGCGTGTCGCTGCTCGACGTGGTGGACCATTGCGTCTCGGCTATGGGTTCGCGCCGTCTTCGCGAGTGGCTCTCGATGCCCCTGCTGGATGCCGCAAGGCTTGAAAAGCGCTACGATGTGGTCTCCTGCTTCCTTTCAGATGACAGCCTTCGCGAAGGAGTCCGCGCCGCCATTTCCGATATGGGCGATATGGAGAGGATAGTGTCCCGCGCCGCGGCAGGCAGGATACAGCCCCGCGAGATGCTGCAGCTGGCCCGCGCGCTGAAGGGGATAATTCCCGTAAGGGAGGCGTGCCGGAGGTCGTCCTGCGCCGCATTGAAAGAGCTGTCCTCCACTCTGGACCCCTGCCCCGAACTGCACCAGCTGCTCGAGAGGGGGCTGGCCGCCGAGCCCGCCGCCGCAGTAGGCAAGGGAAAGGTGGTGGCAGAAGGCGTGGATGCCGGTCTGGACGACCTCCGCAACATTATGTCGCACGGTAAGGACATACTTCTGTCCATACAGCAGAGGGAGGCGGACCGCACCGGCATACCTTCCCTGAAGATAAGTTACAACAACGTTTTCGGCTACTATCTCGAAGTCCGCAACACCCATAGGGACAAGGTGCCCTCCGACTGGATACGCAAGCAGACCCTGGTCAACGCCGAAAGATACATAACCGAGGAGCTCAAGAACTACGAGGAGCAGATACTCGGCGCTGAGGAGAAAGCCCTCGCAATAGAGGCGGAGATATACCGCCGTTTTGTGGAGAAGGTGCAGCAGAAGGTGCCCCTGATACTTTCCAACGCCGCCGCGATTTCAAAGATAGACGTCCTTTCAAACTTCGCCCAGGTGGCTTCCGAGCGCAACTACTGCCGTCCGAAGGTTGACGACGGCGATTCGCTGGAGATAGTCGCCGGCCGTCACCCCGTGATAGAGACTATGATGGGCGCAGGCGAGCAGTACGTTGCCAACGATTTGCGCCTTGACCGCCGCAAGCAGCAGATAATCATACTCACAGGCCCGAATATGGCCGGAAAGTCGGCCCTGCTGCGGCAGACGGCGCTCATAGCGCTGCTGGCCCAGACGGGAAGCTTCGTACCTGCTCAAAAGGCCCGGATAGGCCTTGTGGACAAAATATTCACCCGTGTCGGCGCTTCCGACAACATATCCCGGGGGGAATCGACCTTTATGGTGGAGATGTATGAGACATCCACCATCCTGCACAACCTCTCCGGACGCTCCCTCGTGCTGCTCGACGAGATAGGCCGCGGCACAAGCACATACGACGGTATGAGCATAGCCTGGGCGATAGTGCAGTATCTCCACGAGACCCCTTTCCGCCCCCGCACGCTGTTCGCCACCCACTATCACGAACTCAACGAGATAGAGAAGCAGTTCAAGCGCGTGCGCAACTATCATATCGCCACCAGGCAGGTGGACGGCAAGGTGATCTTCCTGCGCCGTCTGGAACCGGGCGGAGTGGCCCACAGTTTCGGCATCCACGTGGCAAGGATGGCCGGAATGCCTCAGGAGGTGGTCTCCACGGCCGAGGACATACTTTCACAGCTCGAACAGTCGGGTGTGAAGGGCGCAACTCCCAAGATGCCGGTGCAGCTGTCGCTCTACCAGCTGGAGGATCCTCTGTTGTCGGATCTTCGCGACGAACTGCGCAATCTCGACATCAATTCTCTCTCACCTCTGGATGCGTTCGACACCATCCGTGAAATGAAACGCAAGATGGGAATCTGATAATTCTGAAGGAGGGGCCGGATTGTGAAGGAGATATTGCAACTGCTCAGGCAGGACCGTTTCCGTACGCTGCTGTCGGTGCTCGGGGTCAGCATAGGAGTGTTCATAGTGGTGATGGCGCTCACCTTGATCACAGCCCTCAAGCAGCGAGTCCGGCAGAGTATGGATGCTCTTGGCGGGGATGTGCTCTATGTGCAGCGTTTCCCTCTGGTCACGGGTGATGAGTCGGACTGGTGGCGACTCCTTTCACGGCCCCATATAAGCCGTTCCGACTTTGTCTTTGTGCGGGACAATCTTCCTCAGGCCCGGACAAGCTATTCGATAACCTGCCGTCAGGCCGTCTCTTCCCAGCGGAGAACCTTCAGGGAAGGCACGCTTGTAGGAGCGTCCGGGGGCTGGAATATGCATTGTCCGGCGGGAATAGGTTACGGTCGGGAACTTTCAGACGACGAGCTTCAGGGCGCCCCGCCTCTCTGCGCGGTGGGGGCTGAGGTGGCCGAGGCGCTTGACATTGTTCCCGGGAGGAAGGTGCGCATCGGCGACAGGAGGCTGACCTGCGTGGGGGTGTATTCCCGTCAGGGTGTGGGTTCGCCCTTCATAACGGATATGGACGCCGCGGTTGTCGTTCCGGTGAAGATTGCCGCGGAAGTGTTTCCCCCGGAGGCGGGGGCCGCCACCATTGCGGTGTCACCGGCCTCTGACGACGTCTCTGCTGATGCCCTGGAGGAGGATCTCAAGCGCGTGCTGAGGCTTGCAAGAAGGGTCCGTCCTGAAAGTGAGGACAATTTTTCGGTCAACAGGATGTCGATGATTTCCTCCAGCGTCGAGGACGTGATGCGGATGCTCCGTCTGACGGCCTGGATAATAGGCGGCTTTTCACTGCTTGTAGGGGCTTTCGGCATAGCCAACATAATGTTTGTCTCGGTGAGGGAAAGAATGCCTCAGACAGGCCTTAAAAAGGCTCTCGGAGCCAGTCGCAGGACCATAATGAAAGAATTCCTCACCGAAACGGCCGTCCTTTCCCTGCTGGGGGCCTCTGCGGCGCTGCTTGCAGTGTTTCTCTGCACCCTGCCCACGGCGGGAAGTTCCCTCCCCCTGTCGCTTTCCCTGCGTGATGCTCTTTCAGGCCTGCTGGCGGCTCTTGCAACGGGGATGGCAGCCGGCTGCGCCCCCGCAATGGAGGCCGCGCGTATGAACCCTTCAGTATCGATGACCGCCGTATGCTGACGCTTTGCCTGCTGCTCTCGTTCAGGATGATGTTCTGGAACGTGGAGAACCTTTTCGACACACGTGACGACCCTCTCACCCTTGATGAGGAGTTCTCCTCCCGAGGAAGCAGGAGGTGGACCTCCCGCCGTCTGGAGCAGAAATGCCTTGGATTGGCCAAGACTATAGTGTCCGCCTCGGGGCCTGAATCCGGGGCGCCGCTTGTTGTGGGCCTTGCCGAGGTGGAGAACGGCTACGTGCTCCGCAAACTCACCTCGTGCAGTGTGCTGAATGGTCTCGGATACGGTTTCATACACAGGGATTCCCCTGACCCGAGGGGCATCGACGTGGCCCTTCTCTACCGCAGGGACGGCTTTATGCCCATCGGCGTGAAGGCGATAAGGGTTGAGATGGAAGATTCGGCAGCCACCCGCGACATACTCTATGTGAAGGGGCTTCTGAGAGGAGCCGGGGATTCCGGAACCGGGGTCGAACAGTTCTTCTGGGACCGCAGCGCGATGTTCGAGGGAGGCGACACTCTGCATCTGTTCGTGGTGCATTTTCCCTCGAAAAGAGGAAGCGGCGAGGCCTCCGGGGGCCGCAGGAGGAAGGCTGCGGAAGTGCTGCTCAGCGCCGTGGATTCAATTCTGTCGGCCTCCGGAGATGCGGCGGTGGCGGTGATGGGCGACTTCAACGACGGCGTGGAGGCAACCCGCGGGCTTCTTCCGTCGCTTGAGTGCCGCTCCGAAGGAGTGGAAGGCGGGACTCTGAAATACAGGGGGCGATGGGAGACCATAGACCAGTTCTATACGGCCAACATCAGTTGCGGAAGGATGACCGTCCACAGTCCGCCCTTCCTTCTGGAGAAGGATACGAAATACCTCGGTATGAAGCCGCGCAGAACCTATACAGGCCCGCGTTACAACGCAGGCCTGTCGGATCATCTTCCAATACTGCTGGATGCGGCTATGCCTTGAAGCGGTATTCTATGCAGCGGGTGTAGGTTTCGCCCGGACGGAGAACCGCCGAGGGGAAGTTGTCGTGGTTGGGGGCGTCGGGGAAGCCCTGGCATTCCATAGCCACACCGTCATAGTCGTTGTAGTCCCTGTCGGAAATGCTCTTCGGCGCGCCGCCGAGCCAGTTGCCGGTGTAGATCTGTATGGCGGGCTGGTCTGAAACCACTTCTATGCTCCTGCCCTTTGTCTTCTCGGCCAGGACAGCGATTGTGGCCATCCTGCCCGGTTTCCAGCCGTCGGCCACGAAGCAGTTGTCATAACCCTTGCCGTATCTGATGGCGGGGAAATCGGACTTTATGTCCTTGCCGAGTTCCTTGGGACTGGTGAAATCCATAGGGGTGCCTGCAACGGGCGCGATGACTCCCGTGGGAACCAGCGTGCTGTCGGTTTCGAGGTAGCGCGAGGCGTTGAGCTGAAGGACGTGGCTGAGGATGTCGCCGGCCCTTTCGCCCTTGAGGTTGAAATAGGCGTGGTTAGTGAGGTTCACCACGGTGGTCTTGTCCGTCACGGCCTTGAATTCCATTCTCAGTGTGTTGTCCTCGGTCCAGGTGTATTTCACTTCCGCCTTGAGATTGCCGGGATAGTTTTCCTCCCCGTCGGGGCTTTCGAGGGAGAACACCACGCTGTCGCCTTCCTTGCGGCCGTTCCATACCCTTGCCGAGAAACCGACCTTGCCGCCGTGAAGGTGGTTGCCGTCGCCGGTGTTGCAGAAAAGATGGATCTCCCTGCCCTCGAGGGTGAATACGCCTCGGCCTATGCGGTTGGCGAAACGGCCGGGGGTGCGGCCGAGGTAAGGGCCGTCGTCGTAATAGGAGTAGAGTTCCTTGTAGCCGAGGGAGACGTTGTCGATGACACCGTCGGCGTCGGGGACGTTGACTTCGAGGATGCCCGCCCCTATTTCGCACAGACGCACGGACGCGCCGCTGCGGTTGGTGATTTTGAATGTCTTTACATCGCCCTTGGGTGTGTAGAAGCTTTGTTCGAGTATTTTCATATCGTAAGGTGTTTATTGTTCCTTGTGTGCGCCGTCGCTTATGACCACGTCATATACTTTCGGGCTGTGGCCGAAGCGGGCGGTGAATCTTTCCTTCGCGCAGAGGATGAAACTGTCGTAGAGGCCTTCCTTCACGAGGTTGATGGTGCAGCCTCCGAAGCCGCCGCCCATCACGCGGCAACCCGTCACGCCGCATTCCCTGGCTGTTTCCGCAAGGAAGTCGAGCTCTTCGCAGCTCACTTCGTAGAGTTTGCTCATACCCCAATGGGTCTGGTACATCAGTTCGCCGACGGCTTCGTAATCGCCTCTGTCGAGAGCCTCGCTGACGGCCAGCACCCTTGATGTCTCACCGATGACATATCCGGCGCGGAGGTAGTCCTCATCGGATATTTCGTCCTTGATGCCCAGCAGCATATCCATATTTGCATCGCGCAGGAATTCCACTCCCATCGCCTTTGCAGCCCGTTCGCAGGATTCCCTGCGCCGGTTGTAGGCGGAGGATGCGAGCTGGTGCTTGACCACGGTGTCCAGCAGCACCAGCCGGTAGCCCTTCGCCTCGAATGGGAAGTATCGGTATTCTCCGGAGCGGCAGTCGAGCCTCATCAGGCAGCCCTTCTTTCCGAAGATGGACGCGAACTGGTCCATTATGCCGCATTTGACACCGCAGTAGTTGTGTTCGGTGGCCTGACCTATCAGGGCGAGCGAGAATTTGTCGATGCCGAGGTTCCACAGGTCGTTCAGGGCGAATGCGAACGTGCTTTCCAGCGCGGCGGACGAACTCATCCCCGCTCCGAGAGGCACGTTGCCGGCAAACACCGTGTCGAATCCGCCTATGGCCCCTCCACGCTTGATGATTTCGCGGCAGACGCCGAAGACGTATCTTGCCCAGGGCTTTGAAGGCGCGTCCTGCTCGTCGAGGCCGAAGGAGCACTCGTCGCCGATGTCGAGCGCCACTGCGTTGACCTTCCCGCTGCCGTTGGGCCTTATTTCGGCCATAATGCATTTGTCTATGGCGCCTGGAAATACGAAGCTGCCGTTGTAGTCGGTGTGTTCGCCTATGAGGTTTATGCGGCCGGGGGAGGCGTATATCGACCCGCCTTGGCCGAAACGCTTGAGAAACTGTTCGTGGATGTATGCTTTCATCTGCGTATTAGAAGCTGTTTAAGTTTAATTGCTCTCATTTCTTATGCATCTTTTTTGCGTCTTTGCACTTTCAATTCGGTCACATACCAACCGGTATGCTCCCTCATTTCAAGCACAAATCCATCAAAAAATCTGCTATAATAAATTTCGGCAATCAAATTTAAACA
>JAZRYW010000046.1:0-17257 GCA_045600965.1 Bacteroidales bacterium
TGCCGACATTTTCAATTTCCTTTCGACCCATTGGATTCCGAACCTGTTGTTCTTCCTTGTTTTTATGGTTTTCGCAGCGTCATTCTTCGGAGCGTTCGAGCTTGTCCTACCTAGCCGGATAGTCAATGGCAGTGACAAAAAAAGCGAAGGGAAAGGACTCGGAGGAGTATTCTTTATGGCTCTGACACTGGTTCTGGTTTCATTTTCCTGCACCGGTCCGATAGTCGGTTCAGTACTGATAAAGTCCACCGCCGGTGAATTCTGGACACCGATGGTGACAATGCTGGCCTTCTCCATCACCTTCGCGCTGCCTTTCACTCTGTTCGCCCTTTTCCCTTCGTGGCTGAAGAAACTGCCCAGGAGCGGAGGTTGGCTCAATACCGTCAAGGTGGTTCTCGGTTTCATTGAAGTCGCTTTGGGATTCAAATTCCTCAGCACTGCCGACCAGACATATCAGTGGGGCATTCTGGACAGAGAAGTCTATCTGGCCATCTGGATAGTATGTTTCGCTATGCTGGGATTCTATCTTCTCGGAAAACTCAGATTCAAGAATGACGAGCCTCTTGAATACATCTCCATAACAAGACTGACTCTGGCGATTGCGGTATTCTCTTTCGTCGTCTATATGATACCGGGAATGTGGGGCGCGCCGTTGAAGGCCATATCGGGCTACCTGCCTCCCATCCAGACTCAGGACTTTGTCCTCGGAAGCGAAATCATCAGACCTTCCAATGAAGGAAGGACGGTGAAATACGGCGACAGCACACTTGAAATTCCGCTCGGTCTTGACGGCTTCTTCGACATAGCCGAGGCGGAGCAGTATGCCGACAAGGTGGGGAAGCCCCTGTTCATCGACTTCACGGGCCTCGGCTGTATGAACTGCCGCGAGATGGAAGCGAGGGTGCTTTCCGATCCGGAAATCCTCAGGATGCTCCGCGACAACTATGTCTATGTGGCGCTTTTCGGTGACGACAAGCGCACGGAGGTCGCTCCTCAGGACTGGGTCACCACCGACAGCGGCAAGACTCTGAAGACGCTGGGAAAGATAAACTCCTGGTATATGATGAAGGAGTACGGCATCAGCGCCCAACCCTGCTACATACTGAAGGGGCACGGCCGCACGCTTCTTGAACCGAGGGCCTACGACCTTGATGTCCAGGCCTTCCGCAACTTCCTCCGCAAGGGGCTTGAGGAGTTTGAGAATCAGTTGAGATAGCGGCTCCAGAATGCCTTTCCGGGCCAGTCGGCAGCATTGTAGATGGCGGCGAAACCGTCCATATCGCCCTGCAGCAGGTAGTAGCACAGGAAACGCTCGGTGCTGAGGTTAGAGGCAATGCCGCAGAGATTCATCTGACCGAGATTGTAAACGGGATTCTTGGACATCACCCTTGAAACGGCGCTCGAAAGGGCGTCGTTTTTAGGTTTGTCCTCCGCCTTTGCGCACTGCTTCAGGACTGACAGCGCCATACGGCGGTTTTTGGGATTGCGGCTGAGAATCCAGGCATATTTTCGGACCATAGTGTAGTTCCCGGCCATTATGTTGTACTTTATGTACTGATACAGCGAAACGTGGCTCATTCCGTGAGGCAGGTGGCAGGAGAACTGGAATGCCTGGTGAAGGGCTTCGTTGGGACATTTCAGGGATTCGTTGAGCACCATATTGAAGAAGTTGCCCACAGGCGTGTCGAGCCCCTGCATATCGAAATCCTCAGGGCCTCTGACAGGGTAGTCGAAAAGATGATCGGCCAGGCCGCCGGTCTCTCCCAGGGCAAGGAAGGCGAAGGGCATAAGTTCCGGATGAACGGCACAGGCCTTTGGGGTGGCGGCCTGGAGTACGTCGCTCCACCGGTATTTCCTTGCGCAGACCTGAACCTTCGCGAGCCTCTCGGCGTAGCGTATCCTGCCGTCCGTGCAGACTGCAAGCGCGGAAACGGCTGCAATGGCAAGACATACGGCCGTCTCAATCCTTCCCGCATCACGTTTCTGTCGTCTGCAAAAGGCGCACGAAAAGGCAAGGGCCGCCGCGCTGCACAGCAGGACTGCCACTGCCGGCGTATTGTCACCCTTCAAGGCGGTGAGATACCACACCGCGCAGGCTCCCGCCATTGCGACAATGCGGCCGAAGGGAATGCCGAACCTTCTGAAAAGGGCTGAAATGCAGAGATATGTCAAAGTTGTCAGAGCGGCGGTGATCAGCCATCCTATGCTGTCGTAATACTGGACCAGGAAGCTTCCGATGATATGCGACAGCGGCAGGGGCGCGGACAGCACTTCGCGCAACCAGTCCCCGGTCAGAAGGAAAAGACCGCAGTTCTCCTGAAATTCGAGAGAGTATCTTCCGAAAAGCAGGCTGACTGCCGCAACGGCTGCAAAGAGCAGGGCGGGGAGGAGTTTATCTGACGACAGTTTCATTGCGTGAGGCCCTTCTGATGCAGCGCAGGCCGTAGATTGTGATCAGGATGAAGCAGATAAGGGGAAGTATGAAACTGCAGTTCACGGCAGGGTGGCCGTTGATTGAGCCAAGGTCTATTATTGCTCCCTGAAGGGGAGGGAGGATGGAGCCTCCGACTATGGCTTCCACCAGGAAAGCCGCTCCGAGGGTCGAATCCTCGGGCGCCACGCCTTCGAGAGAGATTCCGTAGATGGTGGGGAACATAAGGCTCATGAATGCGCTGACCGCAACGAGGCACCAGAGCCCCGCGGGGCCGACGAATATTATCGCTCCCGCCGTGCAGATTCCGGCTCCCATGCCGAATATGACGAGCATCCTGCGCGCGCTGACGAACTTCATCGCGGCGGTGGAGATGAATCTGAAACAGAGGAACAGCGACATCGCTATGATGTTGTATTTCTGAGCGGTGGCCTTGTCTATGCCGAGGTTGTCGGCATACTGGATGATGAAGGTCCAGGTCATTATCTGCGCGCCTACGTAGAAGAGCTGAGCCAGCACACCCTCACGGTATTCGGCGTTGCGCCAGAGCCGGCCCATAGTGCCCTTGGGGCGTGATGAACTGCCGGTCTGGCGTGGCATACGGGCAATGGCGATGACGATGAACACCAGCGCCACCACGCAGCCCAGCGCGACGTAGGCGTTGCGTATGATCTCTATGTCGTGGGTACCTTCCGTTGCCCTGACGGCATCGGGCAGGGTGTTGAATATCAGTTTGCCGGTCTCGTCGCGGTGCTTGTCGCTCAGAAGGTTGGGCAGCACCACCCAGGAAGCGACGGCCATTCCGGCGAGCGAGCCCATAGGGTTGAACGACTGCGCCAGGTTGAGCCTGCGGGTCGAGTTGTCCTTTCCGCCGAGCGAAAGTATGAAGGGGTTGGCGGTGGTCTCCAGGAAAGCGAGCCCGAAGGTCAGGACATAGAGTGAAAGGCAGAAGAAGAGAAAGCTCTGCTGCGCCGCCGCGGGGATGAAAAGGAAAGCGCCGACCGCATAGAGGGCCAGACCGAGGACGATGCCGCTCTTGTAGCTGTATCTGCGGATGAACAGCGCGGCGGGGATGGCCATCGTTGCGTAACCCCCGTAGAACGCGAACTGAATAAGCGACGCCTTGGCGGCGGAAAGGTCCATTATGGTCTGGAAGGCGGCCACCATGGGGTTGGTGATGTCGTTGGCGAAGCCCCACAGGGCGAAGAGGGTGGTCACGAGAATGAAAGTCAGCAGGTATTGCGGAGGTACCAGTCTTTCAGAGGCGTTCTTGTTTTTCATTTCATCCGTTGTTACGTCTGGCAAAGTTAGTATTTTTTGTAAAACAGAGCAGTATGAAGTATCTTTGCGCCGTTTTCCCCGCCCCTTATGCTCAAAGATAAAACCAAAGCCTTTCTCCGTGAAAAGTGCCTCTGCGAAGTCAGGGGCAAGGTGGCCGTCGTGACCGGCTCCAACAGCGGCATAGGGTTCAAGGCGGCCGAAGAGCTCGTATTCCTCGGCGCGAAGGTGGTGATGGCCTGCCGCAATCCGCAGAAGGCGCAGTCCGCGCGTCAGGCCCTGCTTGATGAATATCCCGACGCTTCGATTGACATATATCAGCTCGACATAGCATCCGCCGCTTCCATCGAGGCCTTCGCGCAGCGCATAGAAGCCGACGGACTCGATATTCACGCGTTCGTCAACAACGCCGGCATCCTCAAGAGCGGCGCCAGGACGCAGGACGATATGGAGGCGGTAATAGGCACAAACTACATCGGGACAAGGCGTCTGACCGAGCGCATCCTGCCTTATCTGCTTTCCCTGCCGCACCCGGTGAAAATAATAAACGCCTCGAGCATACTCTACAAGGTGGGATCCATACGCAAGGGAGATTTCTTCCGACATCGCCGCTACAACCATTTCGCGGCCTACTCCCAGTCCAAGCTCTGCATAACCCGATATTCGCTTGACCTTCACCGCCGTCTTGAAGGAGGGAACACCGATGTATGGCTCAGTCATCCCGGCATTGCGATAACTCCCATAGCGGCAAAGGCTTACGGCAAGGTGGTGGGCGCGCTTGCAGGCGTCAGCGTGGCCCGCATATTCCAGTCTCCCGAGAAGAGCGCGCTTGCCATACCATATATCATTGCCAACGACCTTCCTTCCGGAAAGATGTACGGGCCGGCAGGGCTGCTCGACAGCTGGGGTTATCCAGCCGCCAACCGCATACTTCCAAAGGCGTACGGAAAGGCCCGCAAGGCACTGGCTGTGTTGGCCCTCCTGCTGGCCTGCACCTTCAGCGCCTCCGCGCAGAACACGGCTTCGAAGATGGTGGACGCCTCCACCGACCTGCTCAGCCTGGTGCCGTCAGCCACCGGCTTTGTCGCCGCCATCGTCAACAGGGACCCGGACGGCGTTCTCCAGCTTGCCATCGGCACCACCGCCACGCTTGCGCTCAACTACGCCTTCAAAGCCCTTGTCGACAAGCAGCGCCCCGATGGAACCGGCGTGCATTCCTTCCCGAGTTCGCACACTGCAATGTCATTTGAAGGAGCGACTTTCACTATGCGCAGATATGGCTGGAAATGGGGCGTGCCGGCATACGCGGTATCCTGCTATGTGGCGTGGGGGAGGGTATTCGCGCAGAGGCACGACTGGTGGGACGTGCTTGGCGGAGCCGTCATAGGCGCCGGAAGCGCCCTGCTCTGCACACGGAAATTCATACCGCAGGGCCTTGAACTGTCGCCGGCCCTGATTTCCGACGGACGCAACAGCTATTGCGGCCTGACGGCGACAGTGACACTGCCCATCTGACGGGTCAGTCCTGAAGGTTCCTGGCCAGTTTCTCCATCTGAGCCGACTCCCTGAGCATCTCAAGGAATATCTCAGCGGAGCGCTTGCGGTAGCCCGACTTGAGACGGTGCACGCAGCCTTCCATATTGATACGGTTGTTGTCGAAGGGCACCGCCACCAGATTCGGCCTGTAGAAGGATGCCAGCGACGACACCAGGGCCACCAGATTGGTGCCCTGTATGATGTCCATAATCAAAACCGGGTCGTTGACTTCCGCCTTGACGTTGAGTTTCCGGGTGTCGAGCCCCACGAAGTTGTCGAAGGTGCGTCGTGCCTGCAGTCCGCTTGCGGGAAGGACGAGGCCGAGATTCTCGATATCCTCTATGGTCAGGCCCTTGCGTGTGGCAAGAGGATGCTCCTTCCTCATCACCACGCTGAGGCTGCTGTGGAAAAGGCGTTCCGACTCTATGTCCTCATATTCCATAATGGGTTTGAAGGCCAGCGCGAGGTCGAGTTCCTTCTCCCTGAGCCTTTTCATAAGGTCTGCTGCAGTGCTCGAGCAGATGAAGAGCTTCATTCCGGGATATTTCCTTATGAAGTTTTTCACGGTCTCTATGGCAAGCCCGCTGAAGGACTGGGTGGTTCCTATGCGGAGAGTGCCCGTGATGGCCCCTCTGAGATCCTTCATCCTGTCGGAGCAGGCCTGTGAAGCGGATATTGTCTCCTCTGCCAGAGGCAGCAGTTCCTCGCCGGCCTCGGTGAGGGTCACTGAATGTGAAGTCCTGTCGAAAAGCACGGAACCGATTTCATCCTCAAGCTGCCTTATCTGCTGGGAGAGTGTTCCCTGGGTGATGAACAGGCGCCTGGACGCCTCGGAAAAGTTGAGGGTCCTGGCCACCATCACGAAATATCTCAATTGACGCAATTCCATAGTGGTGACAAATATATTGATAATTTCAATAGTAACTAAAGAAAAAATGTATGAATTTTCAATACAAGACCCGTTTCGCCGCTATACCTTTGCCGTTGCAAATAAAAAACAAACACAGCTATGAAAACGAAATTCTATTTCTGCACAAGATGCGGAAACGTTATTGTGAAAGTGGTGGACAGTGGTGTGACCCCTGTATGCTGCGGAGAGGAAATGGTCGAACTGAAGCCTCATGCCGAAGATGTGGCGAAGGAGAAGCACCTTCCCGTCATCGAGAGGGTTGACGGGCACACCGTCAGGGTGAAGGTGGGAAGCGAGCCCCATCCTATGACACCGGACCATCACATCTGCTTCATCTGCCTCGAGACCGACAGAGGCGTGGAAGTGCGCTACCTCAAGCCTGACGAACCCGCCCGGGCAGAGTTCAGCGACTTCTGCGGAAAGATACTGGCGGTCTACGAGTACTGCAACATCCACGGGCTGTGGAGAACCGACTGTCCCGCCGATGGCTGCGGCACCGAAAAGAAATCCTGCAATAATGAAAACAATCCCGACAAGGGCCGCTGCTGCAGATTCGGCGGAAAGAAGAAAATTCTTCCGATGTTCTTTGCGCTGCTGCCCTTCTCGCTCTTTGCACAGGACTTCGACAATTCGGCGGTCGGCTCTCTGAGCATCGACAGGTTTCTCGGCACCTGGTATGAGATAGCACGTTTCGACCACAGTTTCGAACGCGGGCTGTCTTATGCCAAGGCCGTGTATACCCTCAATGAAGACGGCACCATTCGCGTGGTCAACAGCGGCATCAAGAAGGGCAAGGCCAAGGAGTCGGTCGGCAAGGCAAAGATCACCGATGAGCAGGGCGTGCTCAGGGTGTCCTTCTTCTGGCCCTTCTTCTCCGACTACAGGGTGATGATGCTCGCCGATGACTATTCCTACGCCCTTGTGGGCTCCGGTTCGGACGACTGCCTGTGGATTCTTTCCAGGGATCCCGGCATACGCCAGCGTGACCTTGATTTGATACTGGCCGAAGCCGAGCGCCGCGGCTATGACACTGACGAACTCATCTGGGTGGAGCAGAACTCCGCCGATGAAGAGGAGTATGTCGCAGGCAATTAATCTGCTGATGAAGCCGGACAATTCACACATTCTTTCAAATAACAGACATTATGATAACGAACGATATGCAAAAAGAAATAAACGGGCAGATCAACGCTGAACTCTGGTCTGCATACTTATACCTCGCAATGTCGCTTGACGCTGAGGCCAAGGCGCTCAAAGGTCTGGCGAACTGGTTCTTCATCCAATGGCTCGAGGAACAGGACCACGCGAGGATACTCCAGAACTATCTCGTTTCGAGGGGGGCGCGTGTCCTTCTCGAACCGATAGACGGAGTCCGCCAGCAGTGGCACAACCCTGTTGAAATGTTCGAGGACACTCTTGCCCACGAGGAGGACGTGACCTCGATGATAGACAGTCTGGTCTCCCTTGCGCTCAAGGAAGGCGACTTCGCAACCCTCAGCAGGCTTCAGTGGTTTGTGGATGAACAGGTTGAGGAGGAGGATGCGGCAACATTGAAGCTCGAGGAGTTCAGAAGGGCGGGAAAGGACGAGAACGCCATCCGCCAGCTTGACCGCGAACTCGCCGAAAGGCGCTATTCCAAGCCGGAGCCGTTAAAATAAGCGCTGACTGTCATACGGCGCGGAGGTCGACCCTTTTTAGTCGACCTCTTCGCATTGTGACTGCATTGCGCGGAGAGAGCGGATTTGCCCGCCTCCGGCGGCCACATCTCGGTTGTCCGTGAGCAGTCTCGATGCGAACGAAGCTGCGCTTCTCCTTTTGCGCCCCCGCTCCCGCCCTTACGTGAGCAAGCTCCCGACGGGCAGTTTCGTGAACGCAAAAATGCCGCACCCCGGTGCGGCATTCGCATTGTGACTGCATTGCGCGGAGAGAGCGAGATTCGAACTCGCGATACCCTTTGGAGGTACACACGCTTTCCAGGCGTGCCTCTTCAGCCACTCGAGCATCTCTCCAATTGCGCTGCAAAAGTATAAAAAAAAAGTTATCTTTGCAACTTCAAGGAACAAACTGGAAAAAGTGGCCTATGGCATACGGAATCAATCTGAATCTTCCCGAAGGATGGGACTCCAAGACAGTGACTTACAAGGAGGCCGGCGAGGAAATCACGCATTTGCAGGCATTCCTGCCCGACGACAGGATACAGTCCGACCTGGGAGCCATCGACATCTATGTCGGGCCTGTGCCCGAGGGCTCTTCCGCCGAGCAGGAGGCATACAATTCATACTGTGAGATGTTCGGCCGGGAGGCTGCCGACGAGGATGACGAGGCTCTTGTCGTATGGCCTTTCCAGGGGCACGAGGCTTTCGGATACGAGGCCCTGTGCGAGGACGATTCGCCGATGCGCTTTATGGCCGTCGAGCCGCTTCCCGGTGTCCTTGCCATCATCACCGTCGCCTTCCGCAACGACCTCGGCCTTCAGAAGATGATACAGACAGTCGAGAAGGATCTGAGGATATCACAACAGCCTTAGTTTGGCGTATTTGAGCAGCAGTGTCTTGCGACCGCTCGCGTCGAAGTCCACTATCGCCTTCTGGTTCACCCCGGAGCCTTCCATTGTTATGATCGTGCCCGCCCCGAAGCGGTCGTGCTCGACGCGTTTCCCTACGGAGAGCATCGACACCGGGTCCGGTACGAACCCCAGGATGGGGGAGGGGGTGGCCGTCAAAGGTCTCGAGGGCGCAGTATGGGGACGCGGCGCGGTGACGGGGCGCTGCGCATAGCCGTGGGATGGCGCCGGCTTGGGAGCGCGTTCCCCGCCGGGGACGTCCGCTTCGAAATACTGCGGATCTATCTCCCTGAGGAACCTGCTCGGAGGGTTGCTCTGGTGCTGTCCCCATTTGAACCTGGAGCGGCTGTGCGACATAGTGACGCATTTTCTGGCCCTTGTGATGGCCACATAGCAGAGCCGGCGCTCTTCCTCGACCTCCCTTTCGTCCGCCCCCTGCGAGGGGAAGAGGTTCTCCTCCATACCGGCCACATAGACATAGGGATATTCAAGCCCCTTGGACGAGTGTATGGTCATCAGGGTGATGCGGTTGTTGGTCTCGCCGTCCTGCCGGTCCTCCTTCTCCACCTCGCTGAGCAGGGATACGTTCTCGAGGTAGTCGCAGAGGGTGACGGGGGCTGTCTCGCCGGGTGTCACCGCCACGCTGCCGTCTCCCTTCACTTCGCTCTCCTGCAGGCGCATATCCGATTCGTCCTCGCAGTATTCCTTCACCGAGTTGAGCAGTTCCTCAATGTTCTCCAGCCTTGCCTGGCCTTCGAAGCTGTTGTCGGCCTTGAGGGAGAGATAGTAGCCGCTGCGGTTGGCCGTCTCCACGGCAAGCTCGTATGCCTCAGTGCTTTCCGCGCGCGACGAGAGCTCCGTTATGATGGAGGTGAACTCGTGGAACTTTGCGGCCGTGGCTCCGCGCAGGCCTGCCGCGGCAAGCTCATCCGCCGTGAGACCGGCCGTGTCGAACAGGGAGTATCCACGGGCTGAGGCCATTTCCGAGAGCCTGCCGAGGGAGGTGTCGCCTATGCCCCTCGCGGGCACGTTTATCACCCTGCGGAAGGCTTCGTCGTCGCGCGGATTCACCACCAGCCTGAAGTAGCACATCATATCCTTCACCTCGGCGCGGTCGTAGAACGAATGTCCGGCGTAGATGCGGTAGGGGAGGTTCCTGCGGCGCAGGGCGTCCTCTATCGCGCGGGACTGGGCGTTGGTGCGGTAGAGCACCACGAAATCCTCATACTGCGCCTTGTCGCGGTAAATCTTCATCACTATGTCGGACGCTATCATAAAGCCTTCGTCCTGCTCCGTCATAGCGGTCAGCAGGCCTATCCTCTCTCCGGGGCCGGCAGTTGAGAAACATTCCTTGGGGATGCGGCCCCTGTTCTTGGATATGAGCGAATTGGCCGCTTCGACTATGGTGCTTGTGGAGCGGTAGTTGCGCTCCAGACGCACCAGACGGGCATCGGGGTAGTCCTTCCTGAAGTTGAGTATGTTCTCTATCTTGGCCCCGCGGAAGCCGTAGATGCTCTGGGAGTCGTCGCCCACCACGCAGATGTTCCTGTGAACTGCGGCCAGCTTCTTGAGTATCAGATACTGGGAGTAGTTGGTGTCCTGGTATTCATCCACGAATATGTAGCGGAAACGGGAACGCACAGTTTCGAGCGCGTCTGGGAAGTCGCGAAAGAGGATGTTGGTGACCATCAGCAGGTCGTCGAAATCCATCGCGCCGGCCTGGCGGCACTTGCGGCAGTAGAGTTCGTATATGTCGCAGATGCGGCCCTTGCGGTTCTGTATATCGCTCTGCATCACCTCGCTGCTGGCCTTGTAGCCCTGAGGGGTGAGAAGGTTGTTCTTGGCAAGCGATATGCGGTTCTGGACCTCGTTGGGCTTGTAGACCTTCTCATCCAGTTCGAGCTCCCTGATGCACTGGCGAACCGCGCTGCGCGAGTCGGACTGGTCGTAGATGGTGAACGACTGCGGATATCCCAGAACTTCGGCGAATTCGCGCAGGAACCTCACGAACACGGAGTGGAAAGTCCCCATCACTATCCTGCCCGCAACCCTTTCACCCACCATCGCGCCTATGCGCTCCTTCATCTCGCCGGCGGCCTTCTTCGTGAAGGTGAGAGCCAGCACCTGGCGCGGCTCGATGCCGTGCGCGAGGAGGTTGGCGATGCGGCAGGTGAGGACCTTCGTCTTGCCTGAACCTGCGCCCGCTATGATAAGTGACGGTCCTTCAATGTGTTCCACCGCCTCTGCCTGAGCCGGATTCAACCCTTCGAAAATCTTGTTCACGCTGTCGTTCATAATGTGCAAAACTACTCACGAAATATTGAAAACAAAAGCCTCGGAAGGGATTTTTTGTTGAATATTATGTTTATCTTTGCGGCCGTTGAAATTCTCTTATATCAATATATCTATGTCAGAAAGCATCAAGATCAAAAGAGGCCTGAACATCCCCATCAAGGGAGAGGCCTCCAGAGAAGTTTCCAAGGATGTTTTCTCCGAAATCGTGGCCATAAAGCCCACCGACTTCCGCGGTGTGGTTCCCAGACTCCTCGTGGACGAAGGGGACGTCGTCAAGGCAGGCTCGCCCCTGTTCTGCGACAAGAACAACCAGTCGGTGTTCTTCACCTCCCCGGTAAGCGGTGTCGTGGAGCAGGTGGTACGCGGTGAAAAGAGAAAACTCCTCGCTGTCCGCGTGAAGGCCGACAGGGAGATTTCCTACGAAAAATTCGATGTTCCCGCCAATCCCGGCAGGGAGCAGGTAACCGATCTGATGATGAAGAGCGGTCTGTGGCCCGCACTTATCCAGCGCCCCTACGGCGTGACGGCCGATGCAGGCAAGGCCCCCAAGGCAATCTTCATCTCAGGATTCAACACAGCCCCTATGGCTGCTGATCTCGAATTCACCCTCAAGGACGAGTTCGCAAACATTCAGAAAGGCATCGAAGTGCTCGGCAAGCTCACTGACGGCGGAGTCCATCTCAGCCTCTGCAAGTCGAACTGCGCCGACACCGGTTTCCATAAGCTCAAGGGCGCCGTCATCCACATCTTCGAAGGCCCGCATCCCGCAGGCAACGTCGGTGTCCAGATCAACCGCATCTCACCCATCGCCAAGGGCCAGACAGTATGGACCGTGGATTTCGTCCACGTGGCTATGATAGGCCGCCTGTTCAACAACGGCATCTACGATGCGCGCAAGACGGTCGCCGTCACCGGCCCCGCCGCGAAGAACCCTTCATACGTCAGGTGCGTCTCCGGTATGCAGATGTCCTGCATCGCTGAATACGCCGACGCCTCGAAGGGCGAGCTCCGCATAGTCAGCGGTGACGTCCTCACAGGTCAGGCCGTGGGACCTGACGGTTTCCTCGGATTCTTCGACGACCAGGTGTCAATCCTCGCCGAAGGCCACTACTACGAGATGTTCGGATGGTGCAAGCCGCTGCGTCTCAAGAAATTCACCTTCTCCCGCACGTATCCCAGCTTCCTCTGCACAAAGAAGCGCTATGAGATGGATACCAACGAGAACGGAGGTCAGCGCGCGTTCCTGATGAACGACGTTTACCGCAAGGTGTTCCCTATGGACATCTACGCCCTTCAGCTCTTCAAGGCCTGCCTGGCCGGCGACATCGACAGGATGGAGCAGCTCGGCATCTATGAAGTGCTCGAGGAGGACGTTGCACTCTGCGAATATGTATGCCCCTCGAAGGTTGATATTCAGGAGATTGTCCGCAAGGGTTTCGATACAATGTTGAAGGAAATGGCATAAGACATAGGACTATGGGACTCAGAAAACTCGCAGAAAAACTTGAACCGACCTTCTCCAAGGGCGGCAAGCTCGGTTGGCTGCATTCTACCTACGATGCATTCGACACTTTTATGTTCGTGCCTGACCGTGTGACACGCAAGGGCTGCACGCACGTCAAGGACTGCGTCGACCTCAAGCGCATACTGATCATCGTCGTGCTCGCTATGGTTCCCGCGCTGCTCTTCGGTATCTGGAACCTCGGCTACCAGCACAACATCGCCTTCGGCCTCGGCTGGGACTTCTGGCAGATGGTATGGTACGGCTTCGTGAAGATCATACCCCTCTACCTCGTATCCTACGTCGTCGGCCTGGGCATCGAATTCGCTTCGGCGCAGATCAAGGGCCACGAAGTGAGCGAGGGCTACCTCGTATCCGGCTTCCTCATCCCCCTGATCGTCCCCGTGGACGTTCCCTGGTGGATGCTCGCCGTAGCAACCGCCTTCGCGGTGATTTTCGCCAAGGAAGTGTTCGGCGGCACCGGTATGAACATCTGGAACCCCGCGCTCATCGCGCGCGCATTCCTGTTCTTCTCCTACCCCAGCAAGATGTCGGGCGACTACGTCTGGGTGGGCGGCCTCGAAAGGGCCGTCAACGGTGACGGCGCTCCCTGGCAGATGGGCGGCGGCCTGGTTGACGGATTCTCCGGAGCAACCCCGCTCTCGGCCGGGATGGGCAATCTCACGGACTGGAACCTCTTCCTGGGCAACATTCCCGGAGCAGTCGGTGAGACCTCAGTCATCGCCATACTCATCGGCGCGCTGATTCTCATCGCCACCGGTGTGGCAAGCTGGAAGATTATGGTCTCCTCAGTTGCCGGCGCCCTGCTTGTGGGCTGGATCGGAACCGCCTGCGGCGCGACTGACGTGCTCTGCTGGCAGCAGCTTCTTCTCGGCGGATTCGCCTTCGGTACCGTATTTATGGCCACAGACCCCGTCACCTCGGCCCAGACCGAGTGCGGCAAGTGGATATACGGCTTCCTCGTAGGTGCCCTCTGCATCACGGTGCGCCTCTTCAACCCCGGCTATGCCGAAGGTATGATGCTCGCCATCCTGCTTATGAACACCTTCGCACCTCTGATCGACCACTGCGTCATTCAGTCCAACGTTAAAAAGAGAATGAGGAGGGCTTAGTATGAATACAAACAGCAACGTTTATACAGTTATCTACACGACGGCCATCGTCGTTGTCGTGGCAGCCGTGCTGGCATTCGCCTCAATGTCGCTCAAGCCTTTGCAGGAAGCGAACATCAAGGCCGAAACCATCAGCCAGATGCTTGCAGCCGCACAGTTCTCATCCAAGGAAGAGCTCTCCAAACTCGGTAACGACCGGATTCTGGCGATGTATTCCGAGAACGTGAAGGCCGCCTATACCATCGATGCCGAGGGCAGGAAGAACGGTGAACTCGAAACCGAGGCCGACGGCATCGAACTCATAGACAACCTCAAGGCCCAGAACACCGCCATACGCAATCACGGCGAAGTCACCCTTCCCGTCTACGTGTTCACCAAGGACGGGCAGGACATCACCGTCATCCCCGTTTACGGCGCGGGTCTCTGGGGCCCCATCTGGGGTTATCTGGCATTCGACGCAAACCTTGACCGCATAGTGGGCGCATACTTCGACCACGAAAGCGAGACCCCCGGCCTCGGCGCGAAGATCAAGGATGAAGCGTGGTTCCGTGAACAGTTTGCAGGCAAGAAGGCCGATTTCAACGCCGAGAAGCATTTCTCCATCGTCAAGGGCGGCGCTCCCGAGGGCAGCCTGAGCGCGGTTGACGCCATCACCGGCGCGACAATGACCGGCAACGGCCTGGATGCCGCCATCAACACCTGGCTCTCAGCCTACAAGCCCTATTTCGAGATAATGGGCTCGGCCCTCGCAACGGACAGCTGCTGCTGCGGCCACGAAGGAGATGAGTGCTGCGGTCACGAAGGTGAGCAGTGCTGCGGCCACGAAGGAGATGAGTGCTGCGGTCACGAAGGCAATTGTGAAAAACATAACAAGATGGAGGAGTAGGATATGAATGAAAAAATGAAAGAAACTCTGTTGAACCCCATATTCAAGGGTAACCCCATATCCGTCCTCGTGCTCGGTATCTGCTCTGCGCTGGCAGTGACCGTGCAGCTCAAGGGCGCTCTGGTGATGGCTCTTTCGGTGATCATAGTCACCGGTCTGTCAAGCTTTGTGGTTTCGCTCCTGAGGAACACCATCCCCAACCGCGTGCGCATCATCGTGCAGCTTGTGGTCGTGGCCCTTATGGTGATCCTGGTGGACCAGGTCCTCAAGGCCTATGCATATTCCGTCGACAAGCAGCTTTCGGTCTATATCGGCCTTATCATCACCAACTGCATCGTGATGGGCCGCATCGAGGCTTTCGCGCTGAGCAACAAGCCTGTGGCCTCACTGCTCGACGGCCTTGCAAACGGCGCCGGCTACGGTATGATACTGATCATCGTGGCCTTCTTCCGTGAGCTCCTCGGCTCAGGCACGCTGTTCGGACTGAGGGTGCTTCCCGCAAGCTATGTCCCCAACAATCTCGTGATACTTCCTCCTATGGCTCTGATACTCCTCGGCTGCATAGTCTGGGTTCAGAGGGCCATTCAGAAGGACCTTCAGGAAAAATAACGTCTAACTCGAATCGATATGGAATACATAAGCCTGTTCGTAAAGTCAATATTCGTTGACAATATGATTTTTGCATACTTCCTCGGTATGTGCTCATACCTGGCGGTATCCAAGAATGTCAAGACAGCTAACGGTTTGGGTATAGCTGTTATCTTCGTGCTTCTCTGCACCCTGCCTCTGAACTACCTGCTCAACAGGTATGTCCTCACGGCCGGCGCGCTCTCCTGGCTCGGAGAAGGGTTCGCCGGCGTGGACCTGAGCTTCCTGAGCTTCATCATCTTCATCGCCGTCATCGCCGCCTTCACACAGATAGTGGAGATGATAGTGGAGAAGTTCCTTCCCTCGCTCTACTCCTCACTGGGCATATACCTTCCCCTGATTGCAGTGAACTGTGCAATCCTCGGCGGCTCCCTCTTCATGCAGCAGAAGGATTTCGCTTCCTGCGGTGAGGCGGCGGTATATGCATTCGGTTCCGGCATCGGCTGGTGGCTCGCCATCGTGGCTCTTGCCGCCATCCGTGAGAAAATGGCCTACTCCGACGTTCCCAGGCCCCTCAAGGGACTTGGCGTGACGTTCATCACCGTAGGTCTGATGGGTATAGCGTTTATGGCGTTTATGGGCATTTCACTTTAACTGGAGGACGTCTGAATGAATACAACAATAATAGCCGCAGTCGCTGTCATCGTCGTCGTGACCCTGATTCTCGTAGCGCTGCTTCTCTTCATAAAGATCAAACTCACACCTTCGGGCAAGGTGACCATCAGCATCAATGACGGCAAGAAGGACGTTGAGGTGACTCCCGGCGGAGACCTCCTCCACACCCTTGCCGAACAGAAGATATTCCTCCCTTCAGCCTGTGGCGGAAAAGGCAACTGCGGACAGTGCAAGTGCCGTGTAGTCGAAGGCGGAGGAACCATACTCCCCACCGAGGTGGGCTTCTTCAACCGCAAGCAGATACAGGACCACTGGCGCCTGGGCTGCCAGGTCAAGGTCAAGGAAGACCTCAAGATAGTCATCCCGGACTCTGCCCTCAGCGTCAAGAAACTCGAGTGCGAGGTCATATCCAACCACAACGTGGCTACGTTCATCAAGGAATTCACCGTGCGTCTCCCTGAAGGGGAACACATCGATTTCAAGTCCGGTGAGTACATCCAGATCGACATCCCCGCCTGTGACATCAACTTCTCCGATATGGACATCGATCCCGAATACCGCGCCGACTGGGAACGCTACAATTTCTTCGATCTCAAGATGCACAATCCCGTTCCCACCATCCGCGCATATTCGATGGCCTCATATCCCGCAGAGGACAACATCGTCAAGCTCAACGTGCGTATCGCGACCCCTCCGTTCGACCGCAGCCAGCCCAAGGGCGTGTTCAAGTGCCTGCCGGTCAATCCCGGTGTCGCATCTTCATACGTCTTCTCCCGCAAGCCGGGTGACAAGGTCGTCATCAGCGGCCCTTACGGCGAGTTCCTCCTTCCCGAGAACGATCCCAAGGACGTCGAATACGTATTCGTCGGCGGCGGCGCCGGAATGGCACCTCTCCGCAGCCATATAATGCACCTGTTCAAGACTCTCCATACAGACCGCAAGGTCAAGTTCTTCTACGGTGCGCGCGCTCTCTGCGAAGCCTTCTATCTCGAGGATTTCGCGGAAATAGAACGCGAATACCCGAACTTCGAGTTCCATCTGGCGCTCGACCGTCCGGATCCGGCTGCAGACGCCGCAGGAGTCAAGTATACCGCAGGTTTCGTACACAACGTGATGAACGAGACCTACCTCAGGGACCACAAGTCCCCCGAGGACATCAAGTACTTTATGTGCGGTCCTCCGATGATGGTGGCTTCCGTCAACAATCTGCTTGACAGCCTGGGAGTTCCTCCCGAAAGCGTGCTCTACGACAATTTCGGCGCATAAGGCGTCAATGACAAATGAAAGGATGACTCGAAAGGTCATCCTTTTTTTAGAAACTTAGAAGCTGTTTAAATTTGATTGCCGAAATTTATTATAGCAGATTTTTTGATGGATTTGTGCTTGAAATGAGGGAGCATACCGGTTGGTATGTGACCGAATTGAAAGTGCAAAGACGCAAAAAAGATGCATAAGAAATGA
>JAZRYW010000047.1:0-15240 GCA_045600965.1 Bacteroidales bacterium
GGTAATCTTTATGAGTCTTGTTTCGTCTTTTGAATTTGTCATTCAGTCACGTAGCCCGCTACGCTCCTTCATTTCGCATTCAAAATCCATAAACAATCCTTCATAAATCTTTACCAACTTATTTTTTCATCATTCCTTAATCGGCTCAACATAAAGACATTTACAGCCCCCTGATGTATTCCGCCATTTCGTCGCAGTGGTTCAGGGTGCTGTGCAGGAGGGCCATCTGGTTGCGGGTGCGTACGAGATTGTGCTCGGGATAATTGATCTTGTAGTAGGTGTCCCCGTTGATATAGTCTGCAAAGAAGCGGACGGCCTGCATATACTGGAACCGCAGGGCTCCGTAGGGGAGGTTCTCCTTTTCGACGGGGGTCAGGAACGTGGCCGATTCAATGTATCCCCTGGCGAAGGGCTTGAAGATCTCCATCCTGAACCTGACCTTTTCGATGTCGGGGTCGTCCTCCGCCACGGTGTTTGCTCCAACTCGGAGGAAGTCACCGAAATCGGAGAATACGAAGCCGGGCATAGTGGTGTCTAGGTCGATGACGCACAGCACGTTGCCATCCTTGTCGAAGAGCATATTGTTGACCTTGGTGTCGCAGTGGCAGATGCGCTTTGGCAGTCTGCCTTCGCGGTACATACGCTCGGCCTTGCACATATCATAATCATATTTGTCCATCTCCGCGAGTATGACCTTCACCTCAGGGTTGGACATACGTCCTGCGGCATCCTTCGCCACGGCCTCCTTGAGCTGGCGGGAACGGAGCTCCATATTGTGGAAATCGGTGATTGTCTCGCCCAGTTCGACCGGAATGTCGGCAAGCATCGCCTCGAACCTGCCGAACGCCCTGCC
The DNA here is from genome assembly GCA_045600965.1 of Bacteroidales bacterium. GTDB lineage: Bacteria > Bacteroidota > Bacteroidia > Bacteroidales > UBA932 > RGIG6374. The sequence continues at coordinate 854 of JAZRYW010000047.1, forward strand.
GGCAAGATAGGACGACTCGGGGGTGACTTCATCCTTGGTCACCGTGTCGGGAATGAACACGGATATCCTCCAGTAGCCCTGTCCGTCGAACCAGTAAGTCTTATCTCCGCCCTTGACCTTGACGAATGAAAGTACCTTGCGGTCGATGTCCTTTTCTCCGGCTTTTTCCAGCTTGCCGCGTATATGGGCCGTCACCGCATCAATGTTGCGGTGCAGAAGATCCACGTCCCGGAACACGGCGTTGTTGATGCGCTGGAGCACATAGTCCGGCGAGCCGTCACCCGTGATGATGAGGTAGGTGTCGTTGATCAGGCCGTTGCCCAGGGGCCTGATGTCCAGAACTTCACCGCCGATATCGAATATCCCTGCTATTTCCTTCTTATCCATAACGTTCCCTAACCGACAGCGTTTCCTCTCTTGAGCAGCACCAGCACATCACCTTCACGCAGGACGGTGTTGCCGTTGGGGATTATCCTTTCTTCTCCTCTCCGGATCATTACAAGCAGGCTTCTGTCCTTCTTGGGATATTCGCTGACCCTGTGCCCGGCCCACCTGCTGCCCTCTGAAAGGTGATGCTGAATAAGGCTGTCCGTGTTCCCGCCCTGGAACGGGCGTGTACAGACGACAACTTCGTCATCTGTCTGAAGCAGGGTGTCCCCCTTAGGCACAATGCGCTCATCGCCCCTTACGACAAGGGCGATGAGGCAGTCCTGAGGCAAATCCAGGTCCTTGATCTGACGATTGTTCCAACTGCTTGATTCCTTTATCCTTATCGCTCCGAAGGAAATTTCCGCGCTTTCGCTGAAGTCGCTGAATGTAGTCATCACGTCCTGGCCGGAGTCGGTCATCCCCGTCGCCTTTGCTGCGGCGGGAATCAGCGAACCCTGCAGCGCTATGGATACCAGGACTATGCAGAACACGATGCTGAATATATCATTTTGCAGCCCTACGCCCGAGGTCAGGATGTTGATGGCGAACACTATCGATGCCGCTCCGCGGAGCCCTACGAATGAAATCAGTTCCAGCTGCTTGAACGGATATTTCCTGAAAGGGGCCAGCACGCCGCAGACTGCAAGCGGACGCGCGACAAGGGTCAGGAAACCGAATATTATCAGTGCCGGAAGCAGGGAGTGCAGCAGGTTGGACGGGATGGCCAGCATCCCGAGCAGGAAGAAGATGACTATCTGCATCAGGCTCGTGATGGCATCGAAAAATGAGACCAGAGGCTTGCGTTCGGGGAATTCGGTGTTTCCGAGCACGATGCCGACTATGTAGGCGCTCAGATATCCGTTGCCGCCGGCGATGTCCGGCAGCGCATAGGAGACAAGCGCTATGGCTATGAACAGCAGCAGGTCGAAGCCGTTATTGCGGAAACTGATTCTTTTCAGGAGGAACACGGCGCCTGTCGATATAATCAGTCCGCCTGCGGCGCCGAAGGCTATTTGGGAGAATATCTTCCATACTATGCCTCCTGCAGAGACGCCGCCGCTGAAAAGCGACAGCATCACGGCCGTGAGCATATATGACATAGGGTCGTTGGAACCGCTCTCCACCTCAAGAAGCGGGGCGCTGTTGTTCTTAAGGCCCAACTTGCGGGAACGGAGTATGGAAAACACCGTCGCCGCATCCGTTGAGCTTATCACTGCGCCCATAAGGAAACTCTCAAGCCAGTCCCACCCGAGCGCAAAATGGCAGAACAGGCCGACAAATGCAGCGGTAAGCGCCACTCCCACGGTCGCGAGCAACCCCGCTTCCACGGCAACGGGCCTGGCGGATTTCCATCTTGTGCCGAAGCCTCCGTAGAACATTATGAAAATGAGCGCTATGGTGCTTATGTCCCCGACTACCCAGCCGTTCTGGGATGCGAATTCGTCATACCGGCTGCCGCACAGAAGGCCGAGCATCAGGAAGAAGAGCAGGACGGGAATCCCGATCTTTCCGGAAAACTTGTTGAAGAATACGCAGGTGGCGACAATCGCCGAGAATATCAGTAGATAGAGCGCCATAAGTCTATTCTGCAGGTTTTTTATGGGAGGTGCGGATCAGATGGATGAAACGGATTGACAGCGCCGTGCCCAGCACTGCGGCAAATATCGATGCCTCCGGCCCGAAATCGCCTCCGGTGATTATGTCGGGACCCTTCAGCACGGCGTTCATTATGCTTTCCTCTTCTCCGTTGCCGGAGACTTCAAGGCCGAATATATTGCCCTGTGTGAAGTTCCAGGCCCAGTGAATGCCGATGGGAAGCCACAGCGTGCCGGCATATTTGAAAGCCGCGCCGAGCAGCAGCCCCGCCTCGACGGCTATGGCTACCGAGCTCCAGATTGTCGCCCCCGGCTGGAAAGCGTGGGCGAAACCGAACGCAAGCGAGGATATCCCTATTGCCCACCAGAAACCGAACCTTTCGTCTATGAGCCTGAACAGGATCCCTCTGAATATCGCCTCTTCCGAGCAGGCCACGAGGAAATAGAAGCAGAAATGCATCATTATCATCCCCCAGTGCGGAGATGCATAACCGGCCCTGTATGCGCCGAGGGCCGCCAATATCCCAGTAATGGCGCAGAAGAAGAGCGCCCCGACCGCCATTCCTTTGAGGATTTCATTCGGGCAGGCCAGGGTGTCCGTCCTCCATTCCTTCTCAAAGAGCCTTGCCCACAGCAGGAACAATCCGAGAATGGCTGCGCCCGAGGCTATGGAAACGACGGCCTTCAGGCGCAAGGATTCAATCATCAGTGCTGCTGTCTGGGCGATGCCATAGACCGTCATCAGGACAAATATGCCGGGCACCAGTTCAATTATCCATTTCCAGAGGGATATCTTCTTGATTCGTGTCATAATGTGTATCTTGTGCGGATGAGTGTTTCGATTTCCTGCCTGCGGCGGAGGAGGTAGGCATCTATCCGCTCCTGGCCAAGACCGCATACGTTCTCGAGGGTGGGGATGATAAGGAAAGGGGAGATCACCAGGAACAGGATGTTTTCCAGCAGACCGCCCATTGATGTCTGAGCAACCGAGCCGGCCTTGATGCGCGCTTCCAGGCGCCTGGAGTGGCCCTTGATGATGGATTTCAACGAGGTTTCCACGGGGGTGCGGTATCTTTCGAGCAGCTGCGGAGCGCTGCGGGCGACATCCTGTATCAGGAAGGGGAACTTCCTGTCGCCGTTGAGCACGTCGAACATCGAGCCCGCGGCATCGGCGGCCATCTGTACGAAATCGGCATCATCCTTCATAATCGACCTCAGCCTTTCGATGAAGGTGTATGTGTGGGTGTCGAGGATTTTCAGGAACAGCTGCTCCTTGCTGCGGAAGTAATAGTTGACCATAGCGTGCGTCACGCCTGCGCGTCTGGCTACGGTCACCATAGAAGTGCCGTTGTATCCGTTGCGGTAGAATTCGTCTTCGGCTGCAAGCAGTATTTCCTCTTCCTTTGTCATCAAGTCCGGATTTTGTCCGGCAAGATATGAAAAAAATTTGGAAAAATCTTGTTCAGACCTTACATTTGCGGCAATTAACAATGTTGTTAGACATATAAGTTAATTCGGGTATGACAAAGCAGAAACTTTTTACTCTGGCCCTCGCGGCGCTTGGCATCTGCCCTTCAGCATTCAGCCAGACCAGCCTTGAGCAGTGCATCAATCTCGCCTACGGCAACTATCCCCAGATCGAGGAATATGATCTCATCGAGGCGTCGAAGGGGTATGACATCAGGAATGCGGCACTTGCCTGGGCACCGCAAGTCAGCGTTTCCGGAAAGGCGAGCTGGCAGTCGGCGGTGGTGGAGATGCCCTGGGATATACCGGGTATGGAACTGGACATCCCGCATATGCAATACGGCGTGACCGCTGATGTCAGCCAGCAGATATGGGATGGAGGGGCGAGTGCGGTGAAGAAGAGGCTCATCACCTCCGAGGCGGAGGTCAGCAGCCGTCAACTGGAGGTCAACCTCTATTCCATACGCGGCAGAGTGCAGAATATATATCTTAGTATCAAACTGATAGAGAAGCAGTTGGAGCTGAACCGCCTGCTTATGGAGAGCCTCGTCAGGACGCTTGGCGAGACAAGCGCTATGGTGGAGAACGGAGTGGCGTACAGTTCCGACCTGGACCAGGTCAAGGTCAGCATACTTTCCTGCGAACAGCAGAGGGAGGGACTCGAAACGGAGCGTGGCTCCTATGTCAGGATGCTCGGCATACTGGTCGGGCGCAATCTGGAGGGGGAGACGTTTGAGGAACCCGCTGTCAGCCTGCCAGAAGATACGCAAATTGCAATCAGCCGTCCTGAACTCGGCCTGTATGACGCACAGTCGCGGCAGATCGATTTGAAACGCAAGCAGCTGAACGTCAATCTGTCACCGAAGCTGAACCTTAACGTCCAGGCCGGTTATGCCCGTCCGGGTCTGAATATGCTGTCCGGCAAGTTCGATCCCTATGTGATGGCCGGTCTGAAGCTTCAATGGAACTTCGGCAGTCTCTACACCCTGAACAACGACAGGCGCAGGATAAGCCTTGAAGAGTCGCGTCTGGATGCGCTGCGGAGGAGCTTCCTGATGAACACCTCCATAGAGGCGGCCCAGAAGGAGAGCCAGATGCGCAAGGCGGTCCAGGTTATGGAGAAGGATGACGAAATCATCAGCCTGAGGCACAGCATACGCCTCTCCGCTGAAAATCAGTACAAGGAGGGTGTCATCAAGATGAACGACTATCTCAGAATCCTTGACGACGAGTTCACGGCCCGTCTGGACTCGGACGTGCACTACATACAATATATGATGGCCGTTCTCGACCTTGAGAACACCATAGGCAGGGGCGATGAATGACAAACAATAAGGAAATCAAAAACACACAATAAGATGAAGAAGAATATCATATCAGCGCTGGCGCTGATTCCGGGGCTGGTGCTCCAGTCCTGCGGAAATGACATTCCGTTCGATGCCTGCGGCCAGATCGAGGCGACCGAAGTCACCGTCTCCGCCGAGGCAAACGGCAAAATACTCTCGCTCGACGTTATGGAAGGCGACAAGGTGGTGGAAGGCGCGATGATAGGCGCGATAGACTCCAACCTGATTGTCCTCCAGATAGCCGAACTGCGTGAAAGGATAGGCGGAACCACATCCCGTCTGGTGGACATCCACCGTCAGATGGAACCGAACCGCAACCAGATGGAAAGCCTTGAAAGGGACCTTGAACGCTATCGCAACCTTCTCGAGAACAATGCGGCGACACAGAAGCAGGTGGATGACATCACTGACAAGATCAGGATACTCAAGGCCCAGATGGCCGCTCAGCGTCAGACCTGGGAGAGGGGCAATTCCAGTGTGGCCTCGGAGATGAGCGTCTATCAGACGCAGCTGGCACAGAAGGAGGACCAGCTTGCAAAATGCCGGATCACAGTTCCTGTGACAGGCACCGTGCTGACGAAATATGCCGAGAAGGGAGAAACTGTGACCGGCGGCAAACCGCTCTTCAAGCTCGCCGATCTGGACAATGTCTATGTGCGCGCATATTTCACCACAGAACAGCTCTCGGACCTGAAACTCGGCGACACGGTCACTGTCATACCCGATGACGGCACGGCCTCGCCCAAGGAATATCAGGGCAAGGTCACCTCCATTTCAGGCCAGGCCGAGTTCACGCCCAAGAACATTCAGACCAGGGACGAGCGTGCCGATATGGTGTACGCGGTGAAGGTTGCCGTGCCTAACGACGGCGCACTCCGCCTTGGAATGTATGCATACATAAGAAAATGATGGATCCGCAGACAGCCATACGGGTCGAGGGCATCTGCAAGTCGTACAAGGGCGTGCAGGCTCTCAAGGATGTCAGCCTCGATGTCAGGCAGGGGGAGATATTCGGCCTGATAGGTCCTGACGGCGCCGGCAAGACCTCCCTGTTCCGCATACTTACGACGCTTTCGCTCGCCGATTCGGGAAATGCTGAGGTGGCGGGCCGGGACGTGGTTGCGGACTACGCTCTCATACGCAGGATCATAGGCTATATGCCGGGGCATTTCGCCCTTTATCAGGACCTGAGTGTCGAGGAGAACCTTAATTTCTACGCCACGGTATTCGGCACCACTGTCGAGCGGAACTATGATACCATCAAGGAGATATATTCCCAGATAGAGATGTTCTCCGACCGCAAGGCAAGGGACCTTTCGGGCGGTATGAAGCAGAAACTGGCCCTGTGCTGCGCGCTTGTACACAAGCCGGAGGTGCTCTTCCTCGACGAACCGACAACGGGCGTGGACGCCGTGAGCAGGAAGGAGTTCTGGGCTATGCTTTCCAGGATAAGGGCTTCCGGAGTGACCATTCTGGTCTCAACTCCCTATATGGACGAGGCCGCCCTGTGCGACAATATCGCGCTGATACTTGACGGACGGATCATCGACAAGGGCACCCCGGAGGAGATACGTTCCCGCTATCCAAACAGGCTGTACGCCGTCAGGGGCGGCAATATGTTCCGCATCCTGAACGTCCTGCGTCCGGTTGACGGAGTGGTGCGCTGCAGTTCGTTCGGCTCCGAATGCCACGTGGCGGTTGCCGACGGCGGACCGGACGGCGGGGGACTGCTTTCCGTGCTTGAAGCCTCCGGTATGGACGGCTGTCAGGTGGAGGAGATACGCGCGGGAATAGAGGACTGTTTCATAGGATTGTCATAATATGGAAATTCAGGAAAAAAGTGTCGTGATCAGAAATCTGGTCAAGCGCTTCGGCAGTTTCACGGCTGTCGACAACATCTCGTTCGAGGTGGGCAGGGGGGAGATATTCGGTTTCCTCGGCGCGAACGGAGCCGGCAAGACCACCGCAATCCGCATTCTGTGCGGTCTGAGCAAGCCCACATCGGGCGAAGGCACGGTGGCCGGCTTCGACATCAACAGGAAACAGGAGAGCATAAAGAGGCATATAGGCTATATGAGTCAGAAGTTCTCTCTCTACCAGGACTTGAAAGTGTGGGAGAACATCGAACTGTTTGGCGGTATCTATGGCCTGAGTGACAGGCAGATAGCCGAAAAGACCGATACTATGCTCAAGTCCCTTTCACTGGAGAATGCCAGGGATATGTATGTCCGCGGGATGCCTCTCGGATGGAAACAGAAACTCGCCTTCAGCATAGCTATGGTTCACGACCCTGAGATAGTGTTCCTTGACGAGCCCACCGGTGGCGTGGATCCGGTCACCAGACGCAGTTTCTGGGAAATGATCTATGACGCCTCCTCCAGGGGCGTGACGGTGTTCGTCACCACACACTATATGGATGAGGCCGAATATTGCGACCGCGTGTCCGTGATGGTGGACGGAAGAATCGAGGCTCTCGACTCGCCGGCGAACCTCAAGGCCGTGTACGGAGCGCGCAATATGGATGAAGTGTTCACCAAGATAGCCGGCAGGGCACAGAGAGAGCAATGAAGGAGATATCGGCATTCATAAGGAAGGAATTCCGTCACATACTCAGGGACAAGCGAACAATGCTGATTGTCCTCGTGATGCCTGTCCTTCAGATTGTGCTGTTCGGTTTCGCCATAAGCACCGAGGTGCACAACGCCGTGGTGGACATCGTGGGCGATCCGTCCGACCCTCTGGTGCAGAGCGTGATGCGGAGGATAGACAACAATGAATATATGGAAGTCGGCTGCGTGCTTGACAATATGCGGGACGTCGAGGTCCGGATACGGAAGGGTAAGGCGATGGCGGCGCTGGCTTTCGGCAGTTCTTTCGACAGGACTCTCGGCAACGGGGGCAAGGCTTCCGTCTCCATAATAAGCGACGGTTCCGACCCCAACTCCGCCCAGATGGCGTCCAGTTATATCAGGGGCGTGATAGCGGCCGAACAGCTGGACATAACCACGGCTTCGACCGGCAGCGCTGGGGCGTCGATGCGACCGAACGTGCAGCTGATGTACAATCCCGCGATGAACTCCTCCTACAACTTCGTTCCCGGAGTTATGGGGCTCATCCTGATGCTGATATGCTCTATGATGACGGCCGTGTCGATAGTCAAGGAGAAGGAGCTTGGAACGCTCGAACTCGTCCTCGTGTCGCCGGTAAAGCCGTTCTGGATAATTCTCAGCAAGATGGTCCCGTATCTGCTGCTCTCCATCATAAACTTCATCACCGTGCTGCTGCTGGCAGTGTTCGTGATGGACGTGCCCATCAACGGAAGCATAGCCCTGCTTTCGCTGGTGGCGCTGATATTCGTCGGCTCCTCCCTCGGGCTCGGACTTCTGGTGTCGGTCATCTCATCCACCCAGCAGACCGCTCTGCTGCTGTGCGGAATGGGCCTGACGATGCCCACTATGATGCTTTCAGGACTGATATTCCCCTGTGAGAGTATGCCCGTGGCGCTGCAGGTAGTCTCCGATATAATTCCGGCCAAATGGTTCATCATAATGGTCAAGAAAATATTGATTCAGGGAGCCGGGATGGGTTCCATTGTCAAGGAACTCGGCATCCTGACAGGAATGATGGTGATTCTTCTCCGGTTCAGCATCAAGAAATTCAGGACAAGGCTTTAGAAGCTGTTTAAATTTAATTGCTCTCATTTCTTATGCATCTTTTTTTCGTCTTTGCACTTTCAATTCGGTCACATACCAACCGGTATGCTCCCTCATTTCAAGCACAAATCCATCAAAAAATCTGCTATAATAAATTTCGGCAATCAAATTTAAACAGATTCTAAGACTATGTGGAAGTATCTGATAAAGAAAGAATTCAAGCAGTTTCTCAGGGATCCGGGGATGCCGCGTATGACTATGATGTTCCCTTTCCTGATCATACTGGTCTTTCCCTATGCCGCGAGTATGGAGGTGCGCAACCTCAAGCTGGCGATGGTGGACAACGACCATTCCCAGTCATCCGGGATGCTGATGGAGAAGTGCGCCTCGTCCGGATATTTCGACGTGGTGGACGTGACCTCATCGCCTTCGGCCGCGCTGGAGATGATGGACAGGGGCGACATCGACGCCATACTTACCATCAATGCCGGCTTTGCAAGGGAACTTGAGAAGTCCGGCGCCTCCGGGGATGAACTTCCCGTTTCCATAAGGGTCAACACCGTGAACGGAACCAGGGGGAGCATTGGCTCCCAGTATCTGAGCCAGTGCGTGTCCGATTACGTGATGTCCGCAAAGGGCGGGGGAGGCGCAATGTCCCGGACGGGAAGGATGGAGATCACCGAGACCTACCTCTACAACGGTTTTCAGGACTACAAGCTGTATATGATTCCGGCGCTGATAGTCATAGCCATAACTATGATGTGCGGATTTATGCCGGCCCTGAACATAGTCTCCGAGAAGGAGAAGGGCACCATTGAACAGATGAACGTCACTCCAGTGAGCAAGTTCGCCTTCATAGCCTGCAAGATGGTGCCGTATGTGGCCGTGGCCTACTATATGGTGTTCTCCTGTATGCTTCTGGCAAGAATTTTCTTCGGCTACGGCTGCGCTGGAAGCCTGCTGGACATATGCGTATTCACGCTGGCGCACATAGTGATAATGGCATCATTCGGTCTGCTGGTGTCCAATTACAGCGACAACGCCCAGCAGGCTATGTTCATAATATGGTTCTTCAGTATGATATTCATGCTTGTCAGCGGAATATTCACTCCGATAGCCTCGATGCCGCAGTGGGCCAAGGCAGTGGCCTATGCCAACCCGCTGACTTATTATGCCGATGCCATGCGCGGGATAATCCTGAAGGGCTGCACTCTTGCCGACCTGTGGAAGGACCTGGTCTGCCTTGCAGGCATCGGAACCCTCACAACCGCTTGGGCTGTACTGAGTTATCACAAGACCAACTAGGTAATTCCTGCGTTTTCATTGGCGATGGATGCAAAATTTCATTAATTTTGCAGAACCGACGTTTGTCGGTAAGTACCACCAACACCATTTCCTATGAAAATCATCAGAATGTTTCTTGTCCTTGTCCTGGCCATCACGGCGGCCGATTACGCCTATCCGCAGGACAAGGTTGTCAGGGAAGTCCTCCGCAAAGGCCGCGAGGACAACCGCACTATGGAATTCGCCGATTATCTTTCCAACCGCATAGGCGGCAGGATAGTGGGCTCCGGAGCCCTTGAGGAGGCTGAAAGATGGGTGGCGTCGCAGTTCCGTTCGTGGGGGCTGGAGGTTATGGTCCAGGAAGCGGGCGAAATCAACGTCGGCTTCGAACGCGGGCCCTGGTCGGGGAGGATGCTCTCCGAGGACGGTATGACGCTCCACTTCGGCACGCCTTCCTACACTGCCGGAACAAAGGGCCCTCAGAAGGGCCACGTGGTCATCGAACCCCGCAGCAAGTGGGAGTTCGAAAGGATCAGGGGCAGGCTGAAGGGCGCCTGGGTCCTGCTGGACGGGGAGTCCACCGGATGGCCGGTCGACTGGCGCGAGCAGACCGACACCCTGTTCTACAACGAGATGGCCGAGGCCGGAGTGCTGGGATTCATCCAGAAGGCCGACCTCCATATGACTCTGCTCTATGACAGGAAGCATTGCCATGAGCTCACCCCCGAGACGCTGCCCACCGTGTGCGACATCAAACTTGACGCTGATCAGTATGACATAATACGCCGCAAGGCCGAACAGAAGCAGGATTTCCTGCTCGAGTTCGACATACGCAACCATTTCCGCATAGGCCCCGTGAAGTACCACAACGTGATAGGCATACTCCGTGGAAAGAAGCATCCGGACGAATACGTCCTTCTTGGCGCGCACCTCGACTCCTATGACTGCGGCACCGGCGCCGTGGATGACGGCAACGGCACTGCGGTGACAATGGAAGCGGCCCGCCTGCTGGCCACCAGCGGCGCGAAGCCGGACCGTTCGATAATGTTCTGCATCTGGACCGCCGAGGAGTTCGGACTCTACGGCTCGAAACGTTTCGTGGAGGATGTCACGGTTCCATATGAGAGCATATCCAACTATTTCAACCGTGACGGCGGACCGACCCTTGTGACCTCCGTCACCGTGCCTGCCGCAATGTATGACGACTTCGTGAAGGTATGCAAGCCGGTTATGGACTATGTGGAATACGCTCCCTTCACTGTCAACCTGCGTCAGGGCGAGCCCGGACCGAGGCCGGAGAAGGCTGGCGGTTCCGACCACGCCTATTTCGCGATGAACGGCATTCCCACCATATCGCTGCGCGAGTCTGACCCCAGAGGCTACGGTTTCGACTACCGCGAGATCTGGCATACCGAAAAGGACCGTTACAACAAACTCATCCCCGAATATATGGAACCTTCGGCGGCGATAAGCGCAGTGGTCGCATACGGTATAGCCAACCTCGACCACCTGCTCTCGCGCGAAGGCCTCTACAGCAACTGATTATGAAAAGATCCGCATCGGCCATCGTGCTCCTTGCCTTCCTTGCGGTTTCCTGCTCAGGGGCAAGGGACTTCGCTTCCTATGTCAATCCTTTCGTTGGTACGGACGCTCACGGGCATACGTTTCCCGGGGCGGCATATCCTTTCGGAATGATGCAGCTCAGCGCTGACACCCGCCCCGCCGGCGACTGGGACGGATGCTCCGGCTACCACTACTCCGACAGTGTCATAAACGGCTTCAGCCACACCCATCTCAGCGGGACCGGATGTGATGACTGGTGCGACATACTCGTTATGCCTGTGTCGGGATTCCACGCCGGGGACAGCATCACTAAGGAAAACATTTCCTCCCCCTTTTCCCACAGGCGCGAGCAGGCATCGCCGGGATATTACAGCGTGATGCTCGACAGATGGCAGGTCAAGGCCGAACTGACTGCCGGAAGGAGGATCGCAATGCACCGCTACACCTGGCTCAAGGGCGCGGCGCCGCAGCTTGTCATAGACCTTTCACACCGTGACGTCACCCTTGATTCAAAGCTGGAGGCAGAAGGACGCAAGGCCGTGAAGGGGTATCGCCGTTCCCGCTCGTGGGCACAGGACCAGACGGTCTGCTTCCGTATGGAATTCTCGAGGGACTTCACGGATATAAGCATAATTGACACGCCTCAGGGAGCGAAGGCGCTCCTGACCTTCGATGCCTCCGAAGGCAACTGCGTGGAGATAAGTGTCGGCATATCGTCCGTGTCCGAAGACAACGCCCTGGCAAATCTTCATCAGGAAGCAGCCCTTCGCGGAGGCGCCCCCTATGACTTCGACTCCCTCAGGGACGCCGCGTCGCAGGAGTGGAACCGCTACCTTTCCCGCATCGAGGTCAGGGGCGGCCGCCGTCAGATGAAGAATTTCTACACCGCGCTTTACCATACCGCCATAGCCCCCTGCCTTTACAGCGATTCGGACGGCCGTTACCGCGGAATGGACGGAGAGATACACACTGCGGAGGGTTTCGACCGCTATACCGTATTTTCGCTCTGGGATACCTTCCGCTCCCTTCACCCCCTGTTCGACATCGTCCAGCGCGACAGGACGGTGGATTTCATAAAGACCTTCCTGTCGATATGGGACGAGTGCGGAAAACTTCCCGTGTGGGAGCTTTCCGGCAACGAGACGGGCTGTATGATAGGTTACAATTCGGCTCCTGTGATAGCCGATGCGGTTGCCAAGGGCATTGGCGGATTCGACCTCCGGAAGGCTCTCGAGGCCCTTGTCGGTTCGTCCAACCGCCACGAACTGGGGATAGACATATTCGATGCGAACGGTCTCGTGCTTGCTGAACTGGAGCACGAATCCGTGTCCAAGACGCTGGAATATTCCAACGATGACTGGTGCATCGCCCGGGTGGCCCTCGCCGCAGGGGATACGGACACCTATGAACGCTATATGAAGCGCGCGCAGTATTGGCGCAACCTTTTCGATCCGTCAACCGGCCATATGCGTCCCCGCATCAACGGGATATGGCTCTCTCCCTTCGACCCCTGCGAGGTGAACACCCATTTCACAGAAGCCAATTCGTGGCAGTACTCCTTCCACGTTCAGCAGGACATAGGCGGACTTGTCGAAATGACGGGCGGAGACGGGGCGTTTGAAAAACGGCTTGACGACCTTTTCGGCGCATCCAGCCGGATAGCGGGCTACAACCTCAAGGATATGACGGGTATGATAGGGCAGTATGCCCACGGCAACGGGCCCAGCCATCATATCGCATATCTGTATTCCTATGTGGGCGCTCCCTGGAAGACGCAGCGCCAGGTCCGCAGGATAATGGACGAACTGTACTCCCCGACGCCTGACGGACTGTGCGGCAACGAGGACTGCGGTCAGATGTCGGCCTGGTATGTTTTCAGCGCGCTGGGGTTTTATCCTGTCACTCCGGGAAGCGATGTATATGTGTTCGGATCTCCTCTTTTCCGCAGGGCCGTGGTGCATCTCGAGAACGGCTGTGACATCGATATCGCCCGGCGCGGTCCGGCAGGAGCGGCATACATCGCCGGCGTTGCCCTCGACGGCCTTCCATACAGCAGGTCGTACATAAGCCATTCCGATATGGAGGAAGGCGCTCTTCTGGAGTTCAGGATGTCACGCCGGCCCGACAGGGAGTACGGCTCGGCGTTGTGTGACCGTCCTGAGTCCCGAATCCGGGAGGAGAGGATAGTGCTCAATCCGTGGTTCGACGTGCCCTCATCCAATTTCGAGGATTCCGTTCAGGTGCGGATCGCTTCGGCGCAGCCTGACTGCACAATCAGATATCAGATAGTGGAAGAAGGCCTCCTGAGCGGCGGTCAGGACAGTTTCCGGATATATTCCGGCCCTTTCACCATTGACCGCAGTTCCACCGTCCTTGCCTTCTGTGAGGATGCCACCGGACGCAGAAGCTTCAATACGGCCACAACTCTCCGTAAATACGACAACCGGTGGAATGTCACCCTGACAAACCCCTTCAGCAGCCATTACACGGCTGGCGGCCCCAAGGGCATAATCGACGGCCTGAGGGGATCCACGAATTTCCGCCTCGGCCGCTGGCAGGGCTATCAGGACTGCGACTTCGAGGCTGTCATAGACCTCGGAGAAGTGCAGCCCCTCAGCTGCATCAGCGCCGGTTTCCTCCAGGACACCCGGTCGTGGATAATAATGCCGCGTTACGCCGAGTTCCACACGTCTCTCGACGGAGAGTCGTATCAGTTTGCCGGACGCGTCGACAATACGGTGGACCCTCAGGACTATGACCTGCAGACAAGGGAGTTTTCGATGCCCTTTACCGGGAGAGCCCGCTATGTGAAGGTGTTTGCCAAGAATTTCGGCACCTTGCCGTCCTGGCACGCCGGAGCGGGCGGAGAGGCCCATATTTTCGTTGATGAAGTGACAATAAGATAATTTAGAATCTGTTTTGAAATGATTAACTTCAATACTTATGTTTCTTTTTCGCATATTTTTCGCTGCTTTTCAGTCACAACGGAACCCCGTTGCTCCTTCAAATCATCAAAAAATCTACTGAAAAATAACCTATAATAATTTTCG
>JAZRYW010000048.1:0-24252 GCA_045600965.1 Bacteroidales bacterium
GTGGACGTCCCCGTTGCGTTATCTCCTTTGAGTTATTCAAATTGCCAAGTTTGAACGTGGAAGATAAACGTCAGTAACGTCTTCTATATGTCATTAACCGACCCGCCAGTTTCCTGAAAGTTTGAAAACCTGACGACAATCCTGCTAATCAACGCCAAATATAAGTATTTTTTCAAGAAATTGTCACTGTCCCTTCCAAAGCGACTGATTACATGCAGCAGATTGTGTATTCGGGATTCCTGTGCCCGAATTCAATCTTGTGTGGATTGATACGAATTACAACTTCAGCTACACTCCTTCATTCCATATCCAAAATCCATAAACAATCTTTCATAAATCTTTACCAACTTATTTTTTCATCATTCCTAAATTTGGTTGCCGAAATTTATTATAGCAGAATTTTTGAGGGGTTTGTGCTTGAAATGAGGGACCATACCGGTTGGTATGTGACCGAATTGAAAGCGCAAAGGTACAAAAAAGATGCATAAGAAATGAGAGCAATTAAATTTAAACAGCTTCTCAATTGTTTCTAAGTTTGGGAACTCCCGTCAGTCGCCTGTAGAAGGCGAGTATCCAGCGCTTCGCCTTCGGGTTGATGCCGTTCCATATCCTGGCCAGGCGCAGCTGTGAAGCGCTGCGGCAGTTGACATTCCTGCCGTTCCTCTTGACTATTCCGATGGCGGTCCCGCAGATGTCCTCGGAGGCGCATCTCTCCGTGCCCCACAGGTTGCCGTCTCCGGCAAGCGTTATGCCGTTTCCGTCAACCGCCCGGATGCGGTGGAGCACATAGTCTCCGTTGGCGAGTCTGGCGAGCACGATGTCTCCGGGAGCGTATGTCCCGAAACGCTTCAGAATGACGCTGTCCTCAGTGTGACGGATGAAAGGCAGCATACTGTAGCCTTTGGCGCGGAGAGTCACTTCGCGGCCTTCGGAAAGAAACTGCGAAACCTGCTCCAGAAGGATCCCGTTGGGGATGCATATAGTCTTGTCAGCCTCTGACATTGTTCGCGCAGGTCTGAGCAGCGTCGGCATCGGGCAGACATTCAAGTTGGTAGAAAGGGATGCCGAGTATCACCTTCTCAAATGATGCGTGAAGCCCGTCCGCCACGTCGGGGTCGCATCTGAAACCCGAGCAGGATGACAGGAACCTTGAATATGCATCGAGGTTGGACAGTCTGGATATATGGTTGTGGGGAGCCTGTACGATGTAGACCACAGCCGCCACGGGAGCGCTCGCGTTGCGGTAGCAGGGGGTTTTCCCGCTCCACGGAGATCCGTAGCATATTATGGACCCGTCATCGTGGACACGAAGCACGGGATTGTCGTCGTTGAGCAGTTCACTGCCTTCTATGTGCTTGATCCACAGCTGGCTGTGGGTGCTCTTGCCGGCGCCGCTATGTCCCATAAAAAGATATGCCCGGCCGTTGTTCACAACCACTGATGAATGCAGCTCGAGAGTGTTGAAGCGTGCCGATGAGAGTGCGTAGAGCAGCATCACCGCATTGGAGAATGCGGTATGTTCCAGTATCCCGCGATCCTTGAAGAATATGGCCGCCCTGTGGAATACCCTGTCGCAGAAGACCTTGCACCTGAGTTCCCCGTTGTCGGCCCTGACGGATATGTCGATGCGCCATCCCTCGTCACAGCTGAGAATGTCTATGCGAGGGACACCCGGTTCTTCCTTGCCGCGGTATGCATACTCGGCCGAGTGGCAGGCGGGCTCTTCAGAAACGGATTCGATGGAGAACAGAAGCTCGTCCGCCGCCTCCCTCAGGAAGGGCTTGTAGGAGCCGAGATGTTTCCAGATATTGTCGCTGCCGGGCAGAGTTATGCTGAAGTTGTGTTGCGCGACACAGAAAAACCTCGTCATACGGCCTTGTCCTCCTGTCTCTCGTGGAGCACGGCCTTGCGGAGCTCGAAATTCTGGCCGAGATACTTGCGCCTGACCTCGGGGTTGGCGGCCAACTGTTCGGCCGTGCCGCTTTCGAGTATGGTGCCTTCGTAGAGCAGGTATGCCCGGTCTGTGATAGCCAGTGTCTCGTGGACGTTGTGGTCGGTGATGATGATGCCGATATTCTTGTATTTCAGTTTGGCGATGATGTGCTGGATGTCTTCCACGGCAATGGGGTCGACTCCGGCGAACGGCTCGTCAAGAAGTATGAACTTGGGGTTGATGGCAAGCGCCCTCGCTATCTCGCAGCGGCGCCTCTCGCCACCGGAAAGCTGGATGCCCAGACTCTTGCGCACTTTCTGGAGGCCGAACTCCTCTATCAGAGATTCGAGCCTTTCCTTGCGCTCCGTCTTTGGGAATCCCGCCATTTCCATCACTGAAATTATGTTGTCCTCGACGCTCATCTTGCGGAATACGGATGCTTCCTGGGCCAGGTATCCCAGCCCTTTCTTCGCCCTCTGGTACATAGCCATTCCGGTAATCTCCTCGTCATCGAGAAAAATCTTGCCCGAATTGGGCTTGATGAGGCCTGTGATCATATAGAAACTCGTGGTTTTCCCGGCACCGTTAGGGCCCAGAAGCCCTACTATCTCGCCTTGTTCCACCTCAATGGAAACGCCCTTGACGACAGTGCGCATTCCATATTTCTTTACCAGGTTTGTAGTGTGGAGTTTCATCTTGCTGATTATTTTACGTCAAGGTCAAGAGTGTCCTTGAGCTTACGCAGGTCCTCGCTGCCGGTGAGCATCACTCTGGCTTTTTCGGATGGCATATAGGGAGCGGCCGGCCTTGAAGCGACCTCGGGTACGTCGACTAAAAGGCGCAGGTCGGAGTTGTTCAGATGTTTCTGGAGATAGCTTTCCAGCGACAGTAGGCAGTTCTTCTCTATCCAGTCCTTCTGGCTGGCGTTTTTGACGTGGAAGAGGACAGTCGCCCCGTCTTCGGCGATTTCAGGCGCAGTCCTGGCCATAGTGCCGGCGAATCTGGGCTGCTGCTGCAGCGCGGCGAGTTCCTGCCATACTTCGTTGAGGCGCTCGATTGTGAATGATTCCTGCTTGGAGACGGGGGATTCGGCCTGCGCTATGGCAGCATCGACGAAAAGTTCGCTCTGCTTCATCATCTCCTTGATGGACAGACCTGAGGAGGCCTTTACCGGCTCGGGTTCAACCGGCTTGGGCTCCGGTTCGGGAGCTGGTTCCGGCTTCGGTTCCTCCGCTTTGGGTTCCTCCGCTTTGGGTTCTTCCGCTTTGGGTTCCTCCGCTTTGGGCTCTTCCGCCTTGGGCTTGGGTCCCGGTTTGGGTTCCGGTTCCGGTTTCGGTTCGGGCTCCGGTTCCGGTTTGGGTTCGGGAACTGGTTCCGGTGCAGGCTTGGGAGCGGGTCTGGGAGCCGGAGCTGCGGGAGCGGGCATATGCACGGGCGATGAAGCCGCCTGGCGCTGCACGGCCTGTCCGGGCATCCTTACGGGGGGCGTCGACAGTGTGTGTGAAACGATGTCCGAAATCCTCAGCAGGGCGAGTTCGATGCTGAGCCGCGGGTTGCCGCTGGCCTTGTAGAGGGCTTCGCAGGAAGTGGATATGTTCAGGGCCTCGAAGAGGAAGGAAATCTGACACTTGTCGGCATATTCCTGATATCTTGAGGCAACGGAAGGCGCGAGTTCGAGCAGACTGCCTGACGATACGTTCTTGCAGACAAGCAGGTCTCTGAAATGCGAACTGAGCCCTGATATGAAGTGAAGCGCGTTGAATCCTTTCGAGAGTATGCTGTCGAAGGTCAGCAGCGCGTCGGCATAGTCACCCTCGAGGAAATTGTCGGTGAGATTGAAATAGTATTCGTAATCGAGCACGTTGAGGTTCCTTATGACCTGTTCGTACGTTATTTCCGTGCCGCAGAAGGCCACCATCTGGTCGAACAGGGTCAGGGCATCGCGCATCGCGCCGTCAGCCTTCTGAGCGATGATGTGCATCGCATCCTCGCTGATGGTGATGTTCTCCTTCTGCGCAATGCTTTTCAGGTTGGACACTATCCCCTCTATCGTGATGCGGTTGAAGTCGTAGGTCTGGCATCTGGAGAGGATGGTGGGGAGTATCTTGTGCTTTTCAGTGGTGGCCAGGATGAAGATGGCGTGCTGTGGCGGTTCCTCAAGGGTCTTGAGGAATGCGTTGAAAGCGGACGTGGAGAGCATATGGACCTCGTCAATGATATAGACGCTGTATCTCCCTATCTGGGGAGGGATGCGCACCTTGTCGGTGAGGTTGCGGATGTCGTCAACCGAGTTGTTGGACGCAGCATCCAGTTCGTAGATGTTGTATGAGCGTCCTTCCTCGAACGAAAGGCACGATTCGCATTTGCCGCAGGGTTCCATATCGATGGAGAGGTGCTCGCAGTTGATGGTCTTGGCGAAGATTCGCGCGGTGCTGGTCTTCCCGACGCCTCGGGGGCCGCAGAAAAGGTATGCGTGCGCGAGCTGTCCCCTTGTGATGGAGTTCTTCAGGGTGGTCGATATGTTGTCCTGGCCGATGAGCGAGCCGAAGTTGGCCGGCCTGTACTTTCTTGCTGATACTATATATTGTTCCATAATATGGCAAAAATACAACTTTTTTTGGAATACCATTTCAAAACATTCTTTAAGAAGCTGTTTAAATTTAATTGCTCTCATTCCTTATGCATCTTTTTTGTATCTTTGTGCTTTCAATTCGGTTACATACCAACCGGTATGCTCCCTCATTTCAAGCATAAATCCATCAAAAAATCTGCTATAATAAATTTCGGCAATCAAAATTAAACAGCTTCTGAATTTGCAGCATTGAAAATCGACCCGTATGAAACATCTTCTTCTGCTCATTTCGGCCGTGCTCCTTCCGGCCTTTGCAAGCGCCGGCAACGGCACGTCACTTTCAGGAGATTACACCAACATCGACAGCAGGACACTGACGGTGATCGCCTCAGGCGCGTCACCTCTGACCGGTATGCTTGTCAGGGATGCAGTGGAGCGCAACTGGAACCTCACCCCCTTTGAATTCTGTGCCGGAGAGGAGTTCGATGCCTTCAAAACGGACACCTCAAGGATATTCCTTATGCAGGTCACTGACAGTTTCAACGGCCAGGACGGACCGGATGCCGTGTGCCTGGTTCTCCTGAAGGGTTCTCTCAAGGCCGGGGACGGGTTCTCACATATGCCTGTCCTTGCAAAACTGGTCCTTTGCCCCGTAGGGGACGAAGAGGATGCGGCTATGTTCATCCCTCTTTATGTGAAGGCCATTCAGTCGCTTGTGAAGGAGAGAGCCTCTTCAACCAGCCGCATTCCTAAACTTACCCGGGCCGTGAATGATATGGCCGCCCTGGCCGGAAGGCGGGTGCTCGTCTGTGAAGGTGACGTCTCGGACGAGGTCGATACCGACATATTCGAGGCCAGCGGGGAAGGCCGTGTCATACTTGCCGGCCGTAAGGCCGTCGAGGAGGCTCTGGCGGGCAATCAGGATGTGGTCGTGGCAAGGTGCTTCACCGTCAGGGGCGAAAGGAAGGCCGTCAGTTACAGGATACTGGCCGACGTGGTCAGCGGCAGGGTGTTCCTCTACTTCGGCAGCACCCTTATGCCCAATTCGAAGGACGGTTTCTCCAGGTTTGACATAAGAAGGATAATATCAGCGGCAGATGCAGGGAAACGTTAATTTCAGCTTCAGAAAGACTGATTCCAAGGTTGCATACTGTGCCCTGGGCATCAAGTCCGGCACACGCAACGAACCGGCCCGTTTCGGCGGACTGGCGCACTTCACCGAACATATGATCTTCAAGGGCACGCTCCATCGTACCTGCAGTGAGATAAACAGCACTCTGGAGAGCCTCGGCGGGGAACTCAACGCCTACACAACGAAGGAGGAGACGGTCCTCTACGCCACCGTCCTCAAGGAAGACCTTCCCGTCGCCGCCGACCTCCTCTTCGACCTTGCCTTCTGCCCGCGGCTGGATGGGGAGGATATGAAGAAGGAGAAGACAGTTGTCCTCGATGAGATAGCCTCATACAAGGATTCGCCCTCCGACGAGATATTCGATGAATTCGAGAAGATGATATATGACGGGCATCCGCTCGGAGGCGTTGTGCTCGGAACGGCCCGCAGCCTCGGGAGGATAACCCCCGAAGTTATGAGCGACTACGTGGCCGGGAACTTCATCCCGCAGAACATCAGCTTTGCAGTTGTCGGCGACTTCGAGCGTGAAAAGGTGGAGCAGGCAGTCGAGGCCGCCTGCGGGAAATATCTGCCTCAGCGCCGGGCTCTCCCCGCAGCCCCGGAGAGCATCATCGCCGGCACTCCCTCCGCAAGATGCTTCGAAAAGTCGGTCAACAGGCGCAATCATCAGTCCCACTGCGTTATGGGCAGGCTTGCCCCGTCACTCTACGACGAGCGCAGATATGCCTATATCCTGCTGGCCAATATGCTCGGCGGCCCGGCGTCAAGTTCAATCCTGAACGACCTGCTGAGGGAGCAGAATGCGCTGGTCTACAATGTCGAGGCCAACTACACCCAATACTCCGACACGGGCCTGTTCACCATCTATTTCGGCTGTGACCGGGAGAACCTCGAAAAGTGTCTGGAACTGGTCTCCAGCGCCACACTGGGCCTTCGCACCTGTCCGGTGGCTGAAGAAACGCTCTCCAAGGCAAAGAGGCAGCTGCTCGGGCAGATGGCCATCTCCGCGGACAACGGTGAGACACAGGCCCTGTCGATGGTAAAGAGCCTTATGGCCTACGGCAGGGTGGAGGCTGAGGAGGCCTCACACCGCAGGATAGCCGGCGTGACGGTGGAGGATCTGCTGTCCGCCGCCCGAGAGGCCCTCGACCCCGAAGGAATGTCAAGCCTCATATACAGATGACAATGGATCAGGACAGATACATCGACAGTTTCTCCACCATTCAGGACGAGGCCCTGCTGTGGCTGGAAAGGCAGACGAATCTGCGCACCCGCTGTGCCAGGATGCTCTGCGGGCACGTCGAAGGCCTGCTGCTCACACAGATATCCTCGATGATAAGGCCTTCCGCCATCCTTGAGATAGGCACCTTCACGGGCTATTCCACCATCTGCCTGACCCGCGGTCTGGCGGAAGGCGGGGTGACCGACACCCTCGAACTCAACGATGAGCTCGAGGACCTGATCCTTGAAGGTTTTTCCCGCGCGGGGCTTTCCGACAGGATAAACCTGCATATCGGGGACGCCCGCAGGATCCTGCTGTCGCTGGACAGGCAGTATGACCTTGTGTTCATAGACGCCAACAAGAGGGAATATTCAGAATACTACTCCCTCGTGTTCGACAAGGTCCGCAAGGGCGGCTTCATCATCGCCGACAACGTCCTTTGGAGCGGCAAGATACTCGACACCGAAACCAGCCACGACGCCCAGACCCTCGGGGTCCAGGCCTTCAATGAACTGGTGGCCGGGGAATCGGCCGCCGGCAGGGTACGCAACGTCATCCTCCCTGTCCGGGACGGGATGAACGTCATCTGCAAACTTTAGAAACTGTCAGTCAACCTTCCTGAGCACTGAAACGGTCCTCGAGGGAAGATAGAGCGACAGCAGATCCCGGCCGGGCGCGTCGGAATGCAGCGTGAAGTGACGCGCTGAATCGTCATTGCGTCCGAATCCGTTGAACTCGGCGCTGTCCGAGTCGAGCACGGTCTCCCAGCAGCCGGGATCCGCGTCGAACATATAGTTCGAGAACGATTCAGAAGGATTGAAGTTGAAGGCGAAAATCAGAGCGCCCCTTTCGATTATGAGGATTTTCTTCTCCTGGTCGCACCTGATGCAGGACGGCCTGGATTCCAGCAGGCCGTTGTCCTTGACGAGGTGTATCATAGCCTTGTCGAAGAGCATCAGCGGGCGGTAGCGGAGATCACGGTTCTCCACCAGCGACCATTGCCTGCGGGCATACTGGTATGACCATCCGTTCCCTTCGCGGGGAAAGTCTATCCACTCCGGATGGCCGAACTCGTTGCCCATAAAGGTCAGGTAGCCGTTCCCGGCGGTGACGAGGGTGACCAGGCGTATGAGTTTGTGAAGCGCTATGCCCCGGTCGATTATTGGATTCTGCGAGCCGAGGTTCATACAGTAGTACATCTCCTTGTCCATCAGCCGGAATATGATGGTCTTGTCGCCAACCATCGCCTGGTCGTGACATTCGGCATAGCTGATGGTCTTCTCGTCGGCCCTCTTGTTGGTGAGCTCGTAGAAGATCTCCCCCATATTCCAGTCCCAGTCGGAAAGTTCCTTTATCCACTTTATCCAGTGGTCGGCCACGCCCATGCTCATACGGTAGTCGAAACCTATGCCTCCCCTTGACAGAGGGGCGGCCAGACCGGGCATCCCGGATACGTCCTCCGCAATGGTGAACCCCTTGGGATTGAGTTCGTGGACGAGTATGTTGGCAAGGCCGAGGTAGGTTATCGCATCCTCGTCCTGATTGCCGTCGAAATAGCTTTCATAGCCGCGGAAATCCTTCTCGAGGCCGTGATCGAGATATATCATCGAAGTGACGCCGTCGAAACGGAATCCGTCGATGTGGTATTCCTCGCACCAGAACTTTATGTTGGAAAGCAGGAAGTGGACGACCTCGCTGCGGCCGTAGTTGAAGCAGCGTGACTTCCAGGCGGGATGGCGGCCCCTCTGTCCGGAGTGGAAATAGAGATCCTCGCGTCCGTCGAACAGGCTCAGTCCCTCGGCCTCGTTGTCCACGCTGTGGGAGTGGACTATGTCCATTATCACGGCGATGCCGTAGCCGTGCGCGTCATCCACCAGCCTCTTGAACTCCTCCGGCGTGCCGAAACGGCTTGAAAGGGCAAAGAAGTTCGCCACCTGATAGCCGAACGAACCGTAGTAAGGATGCTCCTGAAGGGCCATTATCTGCAGGGTGTTGTATCCGAGCGAAGCCACATAGGGGAGCACCTTCGTGCGGAACTCCTCGAACGTGCCAACCCTCAGGTCCTCGCAGCCCATACCGATATGAGCCTCGTAAATCAGGGGAGAAGACACCTTGGGAGCGAATTTGCGCTTCCATCTGTAAGGCTTCTCAGGATCCCACACCTGGGCGCAGAAGACTTTAGTCTGAGGGTCCTGGACGCAGCGTGTGGCGTAGGCCGGTATGCGCTCGGCAGCGCCTCCGGGCCATTCGACGTAGAGTTTGTAGAGATCGCAGTGGCTGATCTCCTCCTCCGGAATGCTTATCTCCCAGATGCCTCCCCCTATGGGCTGTAGGGCATAGCGCTGTTCTGTCTTCCAACCGTTGAAATCGCCCTTTACGAACACTCTGGTGGCGTTCGGGGCCCATTCCCTGAGCGTCCAGATACCGTCGCCGCGGTGCAGGCCGAAATAGAGGTGGTTGTTGACGGCTGAAGAGAGTTTCCCGCCGAATCCGGCCATCTCGTCGCGTTCTATCATTATGCGCTCGTTCCTACGGATGAGCTTCTGCCTGAAGGGCTCGAGCCAGGGATCCAGCTCCCAGATCTTTGCGTCAGTCTTCCTGTTCATCGCCCGAAAGGAGTTTTTCAAGTTCTTCATTGCTGCCCCTGAGCGACAGACGGCACCATTCTATCAGTTCCCTTGCCCTCCTGACATCGGCGGCGATGTCGGACAGCTGTCGTCCGGGGTCCTCTATTTTCTTGAGCAGGGCTTCGAGTTCGGCCACCGCTTCATCATACGTGGTTCTGTCCATATTCTGAAGTATCTTTGTTTTCAATCCGGTTCACGGTCACTTCGAGGCTTCCGTCGAAGAACATCAGGGTGATCCTGTCGCCCTGGGCGACCTGCCCGGCCGACATTATGCGGCCTTGGGGCCCGTCGGCAAGCGCATAGCCGTTCTTGAGCAGCCTGAATGGGTCCCTGGCGTCGAGCAGGGAGGCAAGATGGCCTATGCGGTCCTCCTCCCGCCTTATGCGTGAGCGGTATGCAAGCACAGCGCGGGTCCATATGTTTTCCAGCAGCTCGTTGCCTTGCCGTATCCTTGCCGAGCAGACGTCCGATATCCGGCAGCCTATGTCCGTCAGACGGGCGTCCTCAGCACGGAAGCAGTCGAGTATGAAGTCGGCAAGCGCTGTCGGTGTCCTGAGGTTCGCGTTGCAGACCATATCGCAGACGTGATAGTCGTGGTCGTGGCCCACGCCCGTGAAAACAGGAACGGGATACTGCGCTATGGACGCCGCGAGGTCGTAGTCGTCGTAGCAGCTCAGGTCGAGCGCCGAGCCTCCTCCGCGGAGTATCAGCAGGGCGTCGTATTCCAGGGGGGATTCAAGCGCGGCGTCCATTGCGGCGATTATCGACTGCGGGCATTCAGCCCCCTGCATCACGGCCGGGAACAGATGCGCCTCGCATACGTAACCTTCGGGGCAGTCTGATATATGGCGCACGAAATCACGCCAGCCCGCGGCCTGCTCCGAAGTGACGACGGCAATCCTGAACGGCACTGCACTGCGGGGCAGGGTGGAGTTCATATCGAACATCCCTTCCGCCTTGAGCCTCTCAACGGTGCGCTGGCGCAGCCTTTCCGCCGCGCCTATGGTGAAGGACGGATCTATGTCGATGATGTTCAGGCTCAGACCGAACTGCGGGCTGAAAGCGACCTGCACGCGGGCGAGTATCTCCATCCCGTCGGAAAGGCCGCTGCCGGTCTCGGACCTGAACATTGCGGAGAGCAGCCTGTAGCGGGACGCCCACACGGTGGCCCTTGCGCTGGCGAGCACGGCGCCGGCGGCGCTTTTCTGGACAAGGTCGAAATAGCAGTGTCCGGAACTGCGGTTGACCTTGAGCCCGCTGATTTCGGCACGGACCCAGCGGGGCGAGCCGAAACTTTCGTCCAGACAGCCCTGAACCTCCTGAAGAAGCTCCTGAAGACTTATGTTCTCCCTTTCCCGAGTCACTGCCTGTCCATAGGGTAATGAACCCCCCACTCCCTGCGCAGGGCGTCCATCTGACGCATTATCGCAACTGTTTCATCGTGAGGCATAAGGGGCGACTCCTTCAGGCCGGCTTCTATGCACCTCTTGCACTCGAGCACCTGATATTCATAGCCGTTGACCATATCGGCGGGCTTGGCGACGCTCCTGACGAGTTTGTAGTCACGCCATACCTCCACCAGCTCCGGACAGTTGACGTTGTCAACGCGTATGTAGCCTTCCGTGCCGCTGATTATGCCCTGGCGGTCGTTGAGGTTGAGCGTGCCGGCCTGGAGGTTGGCCATCCTGCCGTCGGCGAAACTCAGCGAGATGCACTCCGCCATATCCATACCGGTGGGGCCGAGATGGCAGTTCGTCACGCTTCGCACTATGTCGGTGCCGAAATACATCCTTGCAAAGTTGAGCACGTAGACGCCAAGATCCATCAGCGCGCCTCCGCAGAGGTCGGGACGGATTATCCTTTCCTTCTCCTCCATCATATAGCACAGAGTCGCGGTCAGCATCCGCGGCTTGCCTATTATTCCGCTGTCCATCAGCTCTTTCACGGTGTGTGAAAGGGGCATATACCTGGTCCAGATGGCTTCGGTGATGAAAACGCCCTTCTTCGCGGCGGCTTCGAGCAGCTCGACGGCCTCGAACGAGTTGGCCGTGAAGGCCTTCTCTACGAGTACGTGCTTGCCGTGCCGCACGGCAAGCATCGCGTGAGGGAAGTGGTGGGAGTGGGGGGTGGCGATGTAGACAAGGTCGACGTCGCTGTCCTCCACAAGCTGTTCATAACTTCCGTAAGCCCTTTCGATCCCGTATCTGCGCGCGAAATCCTCCGCCTTTTCCGGAGATCTCGATGCTATTGCAAGCACTTTCGCCTCCTTCAGGGGGGCGAGCGCCTCAGCCATTTTGCAGGCAATCCAGCCGGCTCCGATGATGCCCACTTTGAGTGTATCCATAGTGCAGTATATTATTACAAGAACAAATATAATGAATATCTTTCCTAAATAGCGAATACTTTTGTACTTTTGCCGCAGAATTCCGAGGCTATGAAAATTACCGGAGCAACATTTGCCGGAAGCAGTACAAGGCTTTCGGAAAGACCTGCCCGAAGGCTCGCCGAAATGGCGTTCATCGGGCGCTCGAATGTCGGCAAGTCATCGCTGATAAACTCGCTTTGCAACAGGAAGGGCCTTGCCCACACGTCTTCCACGCCCGGAAAGACGCAGCTGGTCAACCATTTCCTGTTAAACGACAGCTGGTATCTGGTGGACCTGCCCGGCTACGGTTACGCGAAGATGTCCAAGACCGGACGGCAGAAACTGCAAAAGGTCATAAGGGACTATGTCTTCCAGTCCCCCGATATGGTCTGCCTCTTCGTGCTGATAGACTCGCGCCACGAAGTCCAGAAGATCGATATGGAATTCCTCATCGAACTCGGACAGGCCGGGATACCGTTCGCGATAATTTTCACCAAATGCGACAAGTCCTCGGCTGCGAAACTCGCCGCGCAGGTGGAGGCCGACTGCAGGCAGATTCTCGAGTACTGGGAGGAGATGCCCCCATACTTCCTGAGCAGCTCCGAGACCGGAAAGGGCAGGGAGGAGATTCTCGACTACATAGACACAATTCTGAAACAGACAGATAAAACAAGGAACCCTTAGAACAAAAGAAATGAAACAGCACGGTGAACACATAATCAAGATTTTTGCCTGCCGGGGCTCTATGGCGCTCGCGCAGAAGATCGCAGAAAAGCTTGGCGTGGAGCTCGGCAAGTCCGAAGTCCTGGATTTCAGTGACGGCGAATTCCAGCCCGCATACCTTGAATCGGTCCGTGGAGCCACGGTCTTCATCGTCCAGTCGACATATCCCCCCACAGACAATATGTTCGAGCTTCTCCTGATGATAGACGCGGCCAGAAGGGCCTCCGCCTACAAGGTGGTGGCTGTCATCCCCTATTTCGGCTGGGCACGCCAGGACCGCAAGGACCGTCCCAGGGTTTCAATCGGAGCCAAACTTGTGGCCAACCTGCTTCACGCGGCCGGTTGCGACCGTGTAATGACCTGCGACCTGCACGCCGACCAGATCCAGGGATTCTTCGACTTCCCCGTCGACCACATCTACGCAAGGCCTCTTTTCATCGACTACATACGCAGCCTCAATCTTCCCAACCTCTCGATATGCTCTCCCGACGCCGGCGGCGCGAAGCGTGCCAACAGCTATTGCAAGCGCCTTGACGCTCCGATGATAATATGCTCCAAGAACCGCATCAGGGCCAACGTCGTGGGCTCGATGACCGCTATCGGCGAAGTCAAGGACCGTGACGTTGTCATAGTGGACGATATGGCGGACACCGCAGGCACCCTGTGCAAGTGCGCCGAACTGCTCAAGTCGCTCGGCGCCCGCAGCGTCAGGGCCCTGGCCACCCACGCCGTGCTTTCGGGAACGGCCTATGAGAACATTTCCTCCTCGCAGCTCGAGGAGTTCATAGTGACTGATACCATACCCCTTCGCAACGCTCCGGGAACGGATGTCTCCAAGATAAAGGTCCTCACCATAGCGGGGCGTTTCGCTGATATCATCTACAAAGTCTACAACAACATTCCCATCAACGAATCGTATTCATAATATGATACTTGACCAAAGCAGGACAATAGCGGAGGTACACGACCTCCTGATCGGAAAGATGCACTCCTTCTTCGCTTCCGCGGGGTCGGACAGGGCTGTCGTAGGCCTGTCAGGAGGCATCGACTCCGCAGTCGTGGCTGCGCTTGCCTGCGAGGCGCTCGGGGCGGGGAAGGTCCACGGCATACTTATGCCTTCAGGTTTCTCCACCGGACACTCCGTCAAGGACGCTGAAGACCTTGCCCGCAATCTGGGCATATCCTGCGAAACCGTTCCCATAGGCGGCCTCTATGACTCCTACCTCCAGGCGCTGGATGCTCTCTTCGCGGACGGGCAGTGGACCACGGCCCAGGAGAACATACAGGCCAGAATACGCGGTACGATACTTATGGCCTGGTCGAACAGGCGCGGCGCGCTCCTGCTCAACACGTCCAACAAGAGCGAACTGTGTATGGGTTACGGCACTCTCTACGGCGACCTGTGCGGCGCCGTGATGGTGATAGCCGACCTCTACAAGCTGCAGGTCTATGAACTTGCGCGCCACATCAACCTCGGCGGTGAACTGATACCCGGAAATTCCATCACCAAGGCCCCCTCGGCGGAACTGCGTTCTGGGCAGAAGGACACCGACTCCCTTCCGGACTATCCTGTCCTGGATCCGATACTGTATGCCCTGCACGAGGGCGGACGCACTCCCGAGGCTCTTGTCAGGGAGGGCGCGGATCCCGCGCTTGTGGAACGTATCGGCAGACTTTCCGCCGCTTCGGCATTCAAGACACTTCAGATACCGCCCGTGTTCCAGGTGAGCCCCTCACCCGTGGTGCCGGCGTTCAAGTGCCTATGACAATGCTGCTTGCGGCCATACTGGCAGTGGGTTTGTGCGTACTGCTGCTCGGTTTCAACATCTTCTTCAGGAACAAGCCTTTTCCTGACGGAGAGATTTCGCACAACAGGGCTCTGCGCGAAAAGGGCATCCTCTGCGCCAAGGAGGAGGAGCTCCGCCTGTGGGGAGGAAAGGATGGCAGGGGCGATCACGGCGACTGCTCTTCCTGCAAGCTGTACGAAACCTGCTCAGGCAGGGCCGCAAACAATGAAAAACAGTAGAAAAGGACATATATCATGGCTTATTTGAAGTTCAACAAGGCGGAACTGGTCAATCTGGAATATTCCCTGAAGAGGGAACTGATAGCCAGCAACCGCACGGGAGCATATTTCAACACCACCATCGTTTGCTGCAACACAAGGAAATACCACGGTCTGCTCGTGGTGCCCGTGGATGAGTTCGGCGGTGACAAGTACGTGCTCCTCTCCTCCCTGGATGAAACGCTCATCCAGCACGGGAAGGAGTTCAATCTCGGCATTCACGACTATGGCGGCGTGTTCGAGCCGAGAGGCCACAAATACATAATCGATTTCGAGAGATATCCCATCCCCACCATCACATACCGCGTGGGAGGCATAATCCTCAAGAAATCGTTCATATTCGCCCGCAAGGCGGACAGATTGCTCATAAAGTACACCCTGGTGGACGCGCATTCAGACACCACCATACGCTTCAAGCCCTTCCTCGCGTTCCGCAGCACACATTCCCTGACGAAGGCCAACCCCCAGGCCAGCACTCGTTTCGTGCCGGTGGAAAACGGCTGCAGCTACAGGATGTATGAGGACTTCCCCGACCTGAACCTCCAGTTCTCCAAGGCCGTCGACTATGTCGCCAGCCCTGACTGGTACTACAACATAGAATATTCCGAAGAGGCCCGCCGCGGCTTCGACTGCCACGAGGACCTTTTCGTTCCGGGATTCTTCGAGCTCCCCATAAAAAAAGGCGAAAGCATAATAGTCAGCGCCTCCACCAGGCCGGTGGAGCCCTCCACCCTGAAACGCTCCTTCGATGCGGAACTCAAGCTCCGTGACCACCCGTGGGAGTTTATGGATGCCATAGGCTCCAATGCCCACCGCTTCATAGTGGAGCGCAACGGCACCGTCCTGATGTCGTCCGGACTGAGCTGGCTTCAGACGGGCATCCTGCGCGACACGCTCCTGGCGCTCCCCGGACTGACCCTCTTCAACGACGCTGATGCCAGGACATTCGAGAAATGCCTCGACTGCACCATCGAAAAGAACAACAACCAGCTGCTGATAAGCTCGATGCAGGTCGACGCCCCTTTGAGGCTGGCCTACACGCTCCAGCAGTATGTCGATTTCGGGACACCCGCCGCAAAGGTGTGGAAGAAGTACGGCAAGACAGTCAAGTCCATCGTTGAAAGTTATCTCAACGGAAGGCCTGAGGCACGTGTGCTTGACAATGGTATGATATGGGCCGAATATGACGGGAAACCCCTCTCCTGGATGAATGCATGGTGTGACGGCAAGCCCGTGACGGAGCGAAGCGGAATGCAGGTGGAGACAAACCTCCACTGGTACAACACCCTTCGATTCGTGCTTGAGATGGAGGGCGGCAAGGCCCGCGGAGGCGAACTTGTCGAAAGATGCAGGAAGACCGCCGCCGCCATAGAGGAGAATTTCCTCAAGGTCTTCTGGTTTACGCCGTATGACCATCTGGCCGACTATGTCGACGCATCCGGACAGTGCGGCTTCACCCGTCCCAACCAGCTCTACGCCTGCAGCCTGCCCTACAGCCCCGTGCCGGAGGAATATCAGGCCAGGATACTGAGGGCTGTCAGGAGCGAGCTGCTGACCGCCCGCGGAATCCGCACCCTTTCACCCAAGAACCCGCTCTACAAGGGCGTCTATGAAGGCAACCAGCACGAACGTGACCTCGCCTATCACAACGGCACGGCGCGCGTATGGCTGCTCGGTCCCTACATCTGCGGCAATTTCAAACTCTACGGAGCATCATTCGTCAACCGCGCGAAAGAGATACTTCGCGCTTTCGAGGACGATATGTCGGTACACGGAGTAGGCTGCATAGCGGAACTTTACGACGGCAATCCGCCTCACTACCCCCACGGGGCCATAAGTTCCGCCACAGGCACCTCATCCCTGCTGACCGCATACCACCTCATTGAAAAATATTCGGAGGAAAAGCTATGAAAGTGCTGATGTTCGGATGGGAATTCCCTCCCCACATTTCCGGCGGACTGGGGACAGCCTGCTACGGACTTACCAAGGGCCTGGCCCACAACGCTGTCGAAGTGCTGTTCGTTATGCCTTCGGCTTCCGGTGACGAGGACCAGAGCGCCGTCAGGATCATTAATGCAAGTGACGTGGCCGCCTATGACACCACTCACAATATAGACGAATTCCTGGGCAAGGTGCAGTTCCTGCGTGTGGGGACCAACCTTATGCCCTATGTCGACCCTGTACAGTTCTCCGACCTGGTGGAGGAGGAACGCCGCAACCAGAGCGAGGAGTTCAAGGTCCATTTCAAGCAGAAATACCGTTTTTCCGGCAAGTACGGGACCAACCTTATGGAAGAGGTTGTCCGCTATGCTATGGTGGGCGGCGCGATTGCGATGGAAAACGACTTTGACGTCATCCACGCCCACGACTGGCTGACCTACCTGGCCGGCATTTCGGCAAAGCGCCTCACCGGCAAGCCTCTGGTCATCCACGTGCACGCCACCGAGTATGACCGCACCGGGGAGAATGTCAACACCCAGGTCTATGCAATAGAGAAGATGGGTATGGAGCAGGCTGACAAGGTGATGACGGTGAGCAACCTGACCCGCAACATCGTCATCAACAAATACGGCATCGACCCCTCCAAGGTCGTCACCGTCCACAATGCGGTCGACTTCGCCGGCCGCGACGAACTCTCCGTCAAGCGCACCGTGCCCGAGAAGGTCATCACCTTCCTGGGACGCATCACCTACCAGAAAGGCCCTGAATATTTCATAGAGGCCGCATACAAGGTGCTCCAGAAGACGGATAACGTCCGTTTCGTGATGGCCGGCAGCGGAGATATGCTCAACCGCTCCATCAGACGTGTGGCCAAGCTCGGCATAGCGGACAAGTTCCATTTCACCGGCTTCCTGCGCGGGGCCGACGTGCAGAGGATGTTCGCCTATTCCGACGTCTATGTAATGCCTTCCGTTTCGGAGCCTTTCGGCATCTCGCCGCTCGAGGCTATGAAGTCGAACGTGCCCACCATCATATCCAAGCAGTCCGGCGTGGCCGAGGTTCTCAAGTATGCCATCAAGGTGGACTTCTGGGACATCGACGCGATGGCCGATGCAATGTATGCCCTCGTCAAATATCCGGCTCTGGCAGGTATGGCCGCAAGATGCGGTTCGGATGAGGTCGATACCCTCAAATGGGACAATGCGGCAGCAAAAATCAAGCAGGTTTATCAATCAGTAATCAAATAACGACGCTATGAATAAAAGTGTATGTCTTTACTTCCAGGTCCATCAGCCGGACAGGCTGAGGGGTTTCAGATTCTTCGACATAGGTGCCGACTGGCATTATCTCGACGAGTTCGCGAACCGCACTATCCTGCGCAGGGTGGCGGAAAGGTGCTACCTCCCCGCCAACAATCTTATGCTTGAACTCATAGACCGCTACAAGGGACAGTTCAGGATAGCATATTCCATATCGGGAACCGCCATAGAGCAGTTCGAGCGCTTCGCTCCGGACGTGCTCGAGAGCTTCAAGGCGCTTGCCCGCACCGGCTGTGTGGAGTTCCTGGCGGAGACCTACTCGCACTCCCTCTCGAGCCTTATCGACCAGAAGGAGTTCGTGAGCCAGGTGAAGCTGCAGTCCTCAATAATGGAAAAGCATTTCGGCCAGAAGCCGACCTGCTTCAGGAACACGGAGCTCATCTATTCCGATGAGATTGGCGCCGCCGTTGCGGGAATGGGCTACAAGGTTATGCTCACCGAGGGCGCCCGCCACATTATGGGCTGGAAGAGCCCCGACCACGTATACACCAATGCCGTCAATCCGAGGATGAAGGTGCTCCTGCGCAACTTCCAGCTGAGCGACGACATAGCCTTCCGCTTCTCCAACCGGGGCTGGGACTCCTGGCCGCTGACGGCGGGGAAGTTCTCGGCCTGGCTTGACCGCGCGCTTGAAAGCGGGGACGTGGTCAACCTGTTTATGGATTATGAGACTTTCGGCGAGCATCAGAATGCCGCAACGGGCATATTCGATTTCCTCAAGGCCCTTCCGGAACCTGTAATCGCTTCCGGTCTCAGTTTCCGCACTCCTTCCGAAGTGGCCGCCGCACATCAGCCCGTAGCTCCCATACACGTGCCTTATCCCATCTCCTGGGCCGACGAGGAGAGGGACACCAGCGCCTGGCTCGGAAACGAACTCCAGGATGAGGCATTCCACAAGCTGTACGCTCTCTCATCCAAGGTCAAGGACACTCAGGACGAGGACCTGATGAAAGTGTACCGCAAGCTCCAGGAAAGCGACCATTTCTATTATATGTGCACCAAGTTCTTCAGCGACGGTGCAGTGCACAAGTATTTCAACCCTTATGACACTCCGTACGAAGCCTTCATCAACTATATGAACGTGCTGAGCGATTTCTCCCTCAGGGTTGAAGAAAAGCTGAAACAGCGCAGGAAGAAGCCTGCCTCCTCAAAACCGAAAACAACAAAAAAGAAATAGAGAAGAGAGATGAAAAATGAGAAACTTGCTTCGCCCGACTACCTTTTCGAGGTAAGCTGGGAGGTATGCAACAAGGTCGGGGGCATTTACTCCGTATTGTCCACAAAGGCCGGCTACATAGCAAAATCAACAAGGAAAAGTCACATATTCATCGGACCCGACATCTGGCTTGACACCGAAAGGCATCCCGAGTTCACTGAGGAACCTCAGATGTTCCGCAGCTGGAGGGATACCGCCTCTGGAGAAGGCCTGCGCGTAAGGACGGGACACTGGAACATAGAAGGCAGCCCCACAGTGATTCTGGTTGACTTCGCACAGTTCATTTCACGCAAGGATCAGATACTTACAGACCTTTGGGACAAGTATGGCGTTGACTCGATCACCGGAAACTGGGATTATATCGAAAGCGCTCTTTTCGGATATGCCGCCGGTAAGGTGATAGAGAGTTTCGTCAAGTACAATCTTGCTCCCAGGGACAAGGCCGTTGCACAGTTCCACGACTGGTCCACAGGCTCCGGACTCCTGTACCTCAAGGGAATAGGCGCTCCCGTAGCCACTGTCCTGACCTGTCACAGCACCGTTCTGGGCCGCTGTATCGCCGGCCGCGGAATGAACCTTTATGACAATCTGGAATCTTACAGCCCCGATGATTGCGCTTCCGAATACGGACTCGCAGCCCGGCACTCCCTTGAAAAGCATTCTGCGGCGAACGCCGACGTGCTCACCACCGTGAGTGACATCACCGCAAGGGAATGCGGGCATTTCCTCGGGCGCAAGGTTGACATTGTCACCCCCAACGGCATAGCAGGCGATATCGCTCCCGATGATCCCGACTTTCCCGAATCCAGGAAGACCGCCCGTGAAGTCCTTCTCAAGGTGGCATCGGCGATGTGCGGAGAGCAGTTGCCGGACAATACAGTCCTGATAGGCACAGGTGGCCGGTATCAGGTTGAGAACAAGGGTATCGACATCTTCATCGAGGCCCTCGGACGCATATCCCGCAGCGGTTGGTCAGGCTCCACCATCTGCGGTTTCATTTTCGTCCCCTCACGCATCAACGGCCCGGACAGGGAGCTGCAGATGAAACTCTCCGGCGGCGTATCCGACTACAGGACACTCACCACCCACTGTCTGATGGATCCCGACAACGATCCGGTGCTCAACCGCTGCAATGAAATCGGCTTGAACAACGCTGTCGGCAGCAAGGTGAAGCTGTTCTTCATCCCCTGCTATTTCAACGGCGAGGACGGCATATTCAATATGCCCTACTACGACCTCCTGCCCGGGCTCGACCTTACGCTCTATCCCTCATATTACGAGCCGTGGGGCTATACACCTCTGGAATCACTGGCATTCCACGTTCCGACTCTCACCACCTCCCTTGCCGGATTCGGGCAGTGGGTGCTCGACCATTGCACGGACAGTGACCTGCAGAAGGGCGTGACTGTCGTGCGCCGCGACGATTCCAATTCTGAAGAGGTTACGGAGAATTCTGTCAGCCGCATACTGGAGATTGCGGCTCTCTCGGAGCCGGACCGGGCAGAATATGGCAGGGTGGCCGGTAGAATATCAAAAATAGCCCTTTGGGACAACAATATCCAGTATTATCAGGAAGCCTACTCACAGGCTCTGGCAAAAACCGTCCATATCCGTGCCGCATACCATACATCCTTGGACGACAAACCGGTTGCCCGCTATGCTGCAAACCGGCCTTCCTGGGCTGAAACAATAGTGAACCGCCAGATTCCTTCCCGTCTGAGGCATCTCGACACCATATCCAAGAACCTCTGGTGGTGCTGGAACGTATGCGCCATAGACCTCTTCAAGTCGATTGACAGCGAGTTGTGGCTCAAGTGCAAGCAGAACCCCATAGCAATGCTCGACGGCCTCACCCTGGCACGATACAAGGAACTTGAGAAGGACAGCGCTTTCATCGCAAGGCTCGACGCGGTATATGCCGAGTTCAGCAGATATATGGAAGGCAAGAAGCAGCGCAGAGGTACCCACGTGGGATATTTCAGTATGGAATACGGCCTTGACGCATCCCTGAAGATATATTCCGGAGGTCTCGGCATCCTTGCCGGCGACTATCTCAAGGAGTCCAGCGATATGAAGGTCAAGATGACTGCCATAGGACTTCTCTACAGATACGGATATTTCACTCAGATGCTCTCCGCTGCCGGAGACCAGGTCTCCAACTACGAGCCCCAGGACTTCACGAAGATTCCCGCAACTCCGGTGCGCGACTCCGAAGGCAACTGGATAACCGTCAGCGTGGCGTTCCCGGGACGTAACGTATATGCCCGCATATGGCGTGTCGATGTGGGACGCACCGAACTCTACCTGCTTGACACCGATTTCGAGGACAATCTCTTCGAAGACCGCCAGATAACCCACTACCTCTACGGAGGCGACTGGGAGAACCGTCTGAAGCAGGAACTCCTCCTCGGCATTGGCGGCATCCGCGCCCTCCGCGCGCTGGGCATACATCCCGATGTCTACCACTGCAACGAGGGTCACGCCGCATTCATAGGGCTTGAACGCCTGCGTGAATATGTCAACCAGAACAACCTGAGCTATTCCGAGGCCTTGGAAGTGGTGCGCAGTTCATCACTTTTCACAACCCACACGCCTGTACCGGCAGGACACGACGCATTCACTGAGGATCTCCTCAGGACATACATATCACATCTCCCTTCAGTGCTGAAGACCGACTGGGAGTCGATAATGGCTCTCGGCAAGATAGACCCGCACAATGCAGGCGAGAAGTTCTCGATGAGCATCCTTGCCGCAAACCTTTCACAGGAGGTCAACGGCGTGAGCTGGCTGCACGGGAAGGTCAGCCAGGACATCCTGGCCAATATGTGGCCCGGTTATCTCCCGGAGGAACTTCACGTAAGTTATGTGACCAACGGTGTCCATTATCCCACCTGGACCGCTCCCGAATGGAAGGAGATACACGCCCGCGTATTCGGCCCCGAATTCCAGACCCACCACTATGACAAGAGCTGCTTCGAGGGTATATATAAAGTGTCCGATGAAGAAATCTGGAACACCCGTTCCAAACTTCGCAAGAGACTCATCGACGCCGTCAAGGACTGTATGAGCGACACTTCGGCCACCAACCACTATTCGCCCCGCCAGATTGTCAAAATCAGGAAAACTCTCCGCGACGACGTGCTCACCATAGGTTTCGCCCGCCGTTTCGCGACCTACAAGCGCGCGCACCTGCTGTTCCGCAACCTGGACCGTCTCAACGAGATTGTCAACAATCCCCAGCGTCCGGTGCAGTTCCTCTTCGCCGGCAAGGCTCATCCCGCTGACAAGGCAGGGCAGGACCTTATAAAGCATATCGTGGAAATCTCCAAGATGCCTCAGTTCATAGGCAAGATAGTGTTTGTCCCGAACTATGACATCAACATCGCGAAACTCCTCGTACAGGGCGTGGACGTATGGCTCAACAATCCTACAAGGCCCCTTGAGGCGTCAGGCACCAGCGGTGAGAAGGCCGTTATGAACGGCGTGATGCACTTCTCCGTCCTCGACGGATGGTGGGTCGAAGGGTACAGGAAGGATGCCGGCTGGGCGCTCGACCAGGAACGTACCTACGATGACCAGAGCTATCAGGACGAGCTCGATTCGGCTACAATCTATGCCACGATCGAGAACGAGATCGCTCCATCATATTACAACGTCGACCCTAGGAGCGGCCGCTCCTCCCAGTGGATAGGATACATCAAGAACACCATTGCCCAGGTCGCAAACAATTTCACTACCAACAGGATGCTCACCGACTACTGCAACCAGTACTACCTGCCGCAGTACGAGCGTTCGAAGATGCTTTCCGCTGACGGAGGGAAGATGGCAAAGGAACTTGCGGCATGGAAGCAGTTCATGCGCAACGAGTGGAACAACATCCGCATCATCTCCAAGACCGACCCGGATTCCTCATACATCCTCTCCAAGAAACTGAAGCTGGAGAGCGAGGTGGTCCTCGACCTCGGGCGCATCAAGCCTGACAATATCGGAGTCGAGATGATCTTTACCTCCCAGGACAAGAAGGGAAAGCTTCACATCCAGGAAGTCTGCCAGTATGAGTTGGTCAAGGAGGAGAACGGACTCGCCACTTATCGGGCAGTAATACTCCCCGACAAGACCGGAATGTATCAGGTCGGCACGCGAATCTATCCGAAGAATCCGCTTCTGCCTCACCGTCAGGACATTCCCATCGTTAAATGGCTGTAGTCGCAACAGGTTTTTTTGATGGTGTCCATCTCGGACACCGTCTCGTAATCGAGGCTCTTGTCCGCGAGGCGCACCAGCGCTCCGACAAGAGTCTCATAGTTACGTTCTGGCCTCACCCGAGGATGATCCTCCAGCAGGATGCCAGGACCCTGCGGCTGCTTTCTTCCCGTGAGGAGAAGATGGAACAGCTCAGGAAAGCCGGTGTTGACCGCGTCGAGACCATCCCGTTCAGCCGTGCTTTCGCCGCTCATACAGGCGCACAGTACCTTCAGACTCTTCGTGACTGTTTCGGGGCGACTGCGATAGTGGTCGGATACGATACGAGGATAGGGTGCGACCTGCTCGGCCCCGACGGGATAGAACAGGCTGCGGCAGCCCTTGGGCTCCCGACTGTCCGGGTCGGGGCATTGGATCCGGAGCACGGACTTTCCTCCACGAAGATACGTGCTGCGCTTGAAGGCGGACGTGTTGAGGATGCCGGTAAAATGCTCGGATACCGTTACTCCCTGCGGGGGGTGGTGGTGTCGGGCAATCAGCTCGGGTGTTCCCTCGGGTACCCTACGGCGAACATGCAGCTGTCCGACCCTCTGAAAGTTATCCCCGGAAGGGGAGTTTATCTCACTGAGGTCGAGGTCGGAGGGGAGTGGCATTACGGAATGACCAACATCGGGGTGCGACCTACCCTCACCGCAGGGGCGGAAGTGACGATAGAAACCCATATCCTTGATTTCTCCGAGGATATCTACGGCCTCGAGATGAACATCGGCTTCATCGCAAGGATAAGGGATGAACGCCGTTTTCCCTCCGTCCCGGAACTTGTCAGCCAGCTTGCGGCCGACGAAAGAAGATGCAATGAAATAATAACCGAACTATGACCGAAGAATACGATCTCCAATCCTTTGCCTCAGAGGGGAAACACTCAATCGAGAAG
>JAZRYW010000049.1:0-27909 GCA_045600965.1 Bacteroidales bacterium
GATGGGCCAGCATATTGAGCATATCGGTGATGTAAAGTCGACATCAGATCTCGGGTATGAGTCCACCGTCAGCAGATACAGGGCACAGAACTGCGCCGGATGCCCATTGAGGGGCCTGTGTTATAAAGGGCTATCGGACCGCAGGACAATCGAGGTGAACCATCAAGCAAATGCTTACAGGGCCGAGGCCAAACGCCTTCTCACAAGCGAACGGGGACTGTATCACAGAAGTAACCGGCCGATAGAACCCGAAGCGGTCTTCGGTGACATCAAACAGAATCACGGCTTCAAGCGCTTCAAGCTGAAGTCAAACACTAAAGTCAAGATCGAGTTCGGGCTTGTGGCACTGGCACATAATCTCAGGAAATACATTGCGGTAGAGCGGATGCGCAGCAATGCGGTCAGCAGTTGCCTCTGAGAGGCCTGTCCACCCCCGGACAGGGGCAGGGGGAGGGGCCCGTTGGATACAAGTTCTGCGTCAGCAGGTCGAAGGAGACAAAGGGAGGGGGCGGGAGCGAACGAAGTGAGCGGACTCCTCTCAGAGGCAAGCTGCTGCCGCTGCGGAGCTCCGCCCATATAAAACAAGAGGCCGACCCTTTTTAGTCGACCTCTTTGTTGTGGGATGTACCCCCGGGCAGAATCGAACTGCCATTTAAAGTTTAGGAAACTTCCGTTCTATCCGTTGAACTACAGGGGCTGGAATTATTGTGCCTTGGCAATAATCTGACGACCGCGATAATAGCCGCATTCAGGGCATACGTGGTGATACATTACGGTTGCACCGCAATTCGAGCAGGTTCCGAGCTGGGGAACGTATGCTACATCGTGAGTTCTGCGTTTGTCTCTGCGCTGCTTGGAGACTTTTCGTTTAGGATGTGCCATAACTTTTTATTTTTATCAGTTTTTACTTTCCAATAAATCCTTCAATGCGCTGAACGGACTTTCTGCAGCCGAGGGACAGGCCCCCGTACGCTGCATTTCGTCCAGCCTTGCAACCATCTCGGGGTTGCATCCGCCAGCGGGATGAACCTTGACAATCGGCACGCTCAGACAGATATAGTCGTAGACGAACTGGCTCAGGTCGAGTTCACACGCGCCCTCTTCGATGAAGGCCACGTCGTCGTCAGGCTCCTGGCCGGCTCCGGAGAACTTGACCGTGAGCTTGTGGTCGAAACTGACCGGAATATCCAGCCTTTCGAGACAACGGTCGCACTCCACTGCGACGGATCCTTCGACAACGCATCTCGCACCGAGGAAGGTGCTCGACTTGTCCAACTCCACCCTGACACTGCAGTCGCAGTCCGTGATGGTGCTGTTGCCAAACTGTTCAATGAACCCGAACCCCACCGAAAAACCATATTCGTGCTTCCCTGCGGACAAACCCTGCACCGGAATCACTATCGATGTGTCTTTCTCGCTCATAACTCCCGCAAAATGGGTTGCAAAGTTATAAAATAATTTTGTAAATCAGCAAAAAACAATGCTAATTCTCCCTGTCCTGCGCTCTCTTCCTTGCGAGCTCGTCAAGAAGCACCTTGCGCAACCTCATCGATTTGGGTGTGACCTCAACAAGTTCGTCCGCCTGGATATATTCAAGCGCCTCCTCGAGGCTGAACTGGATGGGAGGAGGGAGCATCACCTTCTCGTCGGTGCCGGCGGCGCGCACGTTGGTAAGCTTCTTGGTCTTGCAGATATTGATGTTGAGGTCCCTTTCACGGGTATGTTCTCCCACAACCTGACCGGCATATATCTCCTCACCCGGGAAAATGAAGAAACGGCCGCGGTCCTGCAGTTTGTCCATCGCATAGGCAACTGAAAGGCCTGTCTCGGTGGCCACCAGCGAACCGTTCGTACGGCGTTCAATATCGCCCTTGTAGGGCTCGTATCCCTTGAAGCGGTGTGCCACGACAGCCTCGCCCTGGGTGGCGGTGAGCAGGTTGCTCCTCAAGCCCATAAGGCCCCTGGTGGGTATGTCGAAGTCCAGATGTGTGCGGTCACCGCGCGACTCCATATGCACGAGAGCTCCCTTGCGGCGTGTTGTTATCTCTATGGCCTTGCCGACGAATTCTTCGGGAAGGTCTATCGTAAGGCTTTCGACAGGCTCGCATCTCTGCCCGTTGATGGTCTTGTCAAGCACTTTGGGCTGACCTACCTGCAGTTCGAAACCTTCACGGCGCATACTTTCTATGAGGATCGAAAGATGCAGCACTCCACGGCCGTACACCACGAACGAATCGGCAGCCACACCGGGCTTCACCCTCAGGGCAAGATTCTTCTCCAGTTCCTTCTCAAGGCGTTCCTTGATGTGGCGGGAGGTGACATACTTGCCTTCCCTTCCGAAGAAAGGAGAATTGTTGATGGTGAAGAGCATACTCATCGTAGGCTCGTCTACGGAAATGGGAGGCAGGGCTTCGGGATTTTCGAAATCGGCGATGGTGTCACCTATCTCGAATCCTTCCATACCCACTACAGCGCAGATGTCACCGCACTGCACGCAGTCAACCTTCTTTTTCTCGAGACCCTCGAAAACCATAAGTTCCTTCACTTTCTGTTTCTCCACTATGTCATAGCGTTTGCACAGGGACACCATCTGACCGGAGCGAAGCTCACCGCGGGTCACCCTGCCGACTGCGATTCTTCCGACGTAAGGGGAATATTCAAGTGAGGAGATGAGCATCTGAGGAGTGCCCTGATGCATTTCAGGCTCGGGAATCTCGGCGATTATGGTGTCAAGCAGAGGCGTGATGTCAGCTGTGGGCCTGCGCCAGTCGAGCGACATCCAGCCCTGCTTCGCGCTTCCGTACACGGTCTTGAAATCGAGCTGGTCTTCGGATGCGTTGAGCGAGAACATAAGGTCGAACACCTGCTCGTTGACCTCGTCGGGACGGCAGTTGAGCTTGTCCACCTTGTTTATCACCACGATGGGCTTCTTGCCCAGGCTGATGGCTTTCTCAAGCACGAACCTGGTCTGGGGCATCGTACCTTCGAAGGCATCGACGAGCAGCAGCACGCCGTCCGCCATATTGAGCACGCGCTCCACCTCACCGCCGAAATCGGCGTGGCCGGGAGTGTCGATGATGTTTATCTTGTAGTCCTTGTAGGGAACGGAGACGTTCTTGGCAAGAATGGTGATGCCGCGTTCGCGTTCAAGGTCGTTGTTGTCAAGAATGAGTTCGCCCATCTTTTCCAGGTTGCGGCTGAGGCGCGCCTGCTGGATCATCTTGTCGACGAGAGTGGTCTTGCCGTGGTCGACGTGGGCAATGATTGCTATGTTTCTGATCTTCTGCATAAGAACTGCAAAAGTAGAAATAATATGATAATATTGAAGAATCCGCACCGTTTTTTTATGTATTTTTGCCGTTATGAAATACACGGCCGCCGATTTTCTGCCCACCAGCGTGAAGGAGATGAACGCTCTGGGATGGGATTATGTGGATGTGGTGCTGTTCAACGGTGACGCCTACATCGACCATCCCTCATTCGGCGCCGCCGTGATAGGGCGTATTCTCCAGCAGAAAGGCTTCAGGGTGGCGATAGTCCCCCAGCCCAACTGGAAGGACGACCTGCGCGATTTCCGCAAGTTCGGCGCTCCGAGGCTGTTCTTCGGGGTGACGGCAGGAAGTATGGACTCAATGGTCAACCACTACACGGCCAATCTCCGCCTGCGCAGCGACGACGCATACACGCCCGGAGGGGTTGCAGGCCGCCGGCCTGACTACGCGGTGACCGCCTACACCCGTATCCTCAAGCGTCTCTATCCCCACACGCCCGTCGTGATAGGCGGCATTGAGGCATCCCTGCGACGCCTCACCCACTACGACTACTGGTCCGACAGTCTCAAGCCCTCGGTCCTTGTCGAGAGCGGTGCGGACCTTCTGATATACGGTATGGGCGACAAGGTCATCTGCCAGGTGGCCGACGCTATGCGCAACGGCTTCAACGCCAAGCTCCTGCGCAAGCTCAACCAGGTCGGTTTCATCGCCGGGGCGGACTATGTGGAGAGAATCTCAGCCTCGCAGGAGGTCATCACCCTCAACAGCTACGAGCAGTGCCTCGCCGGCAAGGATGCCTTCTCGGAGAATTTCGTGCGTATCGAGACCGAAAGCAACCGTCTCGAACAGAAAGCCGTCCTGATTGAGCGGACCGGCGACAGGTTCGTGGTGATCAACCCTCCCTACGCCTGCCTGACACAGGAGGAGCTTGACAACAGTTTCGACCTGCCATACACAAGACTTCCCCACCCGCGCTACGCCGGGAAGACCATACCCGCCTACGAGATGATCAGGCATTCCGTCAACATCCACCGCGGATGCTTCGGCGGCTGCAGTTTCTGTACCATCTCCGCCCATCAGGGCAAGTTCATAAGTTCCCGCAGCGAGCGTTCCATACTGGACGAGGTACGCAAGGTCACGCAGATGGACGACTTCCGCGGATACATATCCGACATAGGCGGTCCGTCGGCCAATATGTACGGTATGCACGGGCACGACACCTCCCTGTGCGCCAAGTGCATACGGCCGTCCTGCCTCCATCCTCACCCCTGCCGCAATCTCGACAGCAGCCACTCCCGCCTCCTTGCGCTCTACGAAAGCATAGGGAAGGTCAAGGGCGTCAGGAAAGCTTTCATAGGCAGCGGCATAAGGTATGACCTTTTTGAGAAGGACAATGACCGCTACCTCAGGGAAGTCATAGCCAACCACACCTCCGGCAGGCTCAAGGTGGCTCCGGAACACACCGAGGCGCACGTGCTCAAACTGATGCGCAAGCCTCCCTTCGACCTTTTCAAGCTCCTCAACGCAGACTTCAACCGCATCTGCCGCGAACTTGGCCTGAAATACCGGCTGATCCCCTA
The DNA here is from genome assembly GCA_045600965.1 of Bacteroidales bacterium. Taxonomy (GTDB): domain Bacteria; phylum Bacteroidota; class Bacteroidia; order Bacteroidales; family UBA932; genus RGIG6374. Next base: position 4,853 of record JAZRYW010000049.1, read on the forward strand.
CTTCATCTCGAGCCATCCCGGCTGCACCGAGGAGGATATGAAGCGCCTGAGCCGCGAGACAGCCTCGCTCAACTTCCATCTCGAGCAGGTTCAGGACCTCACCCCCACCCCCATGACCCTCAGTTCCGTGATGTTCTACACCGGAAAGGATCCTTATACCGGAGAAAAGCTCTTCGTCGCCAGGGACCAGGAATCGAAAAAGGGGCAGAAATCGTGGTTTTTCAAGCATCCGGCTCAAAAAAGCGAAAAAAAATTTGCCGATTAAAAAAACCTGACTACATTTGCAGTCCCAACTCAAGCCCAGGTGGTGAAATTGGTAGACACGCTACTTTGAGGGGGTAGTGCCGAATTAGCGGCGTGCAAGTTCAAATCTTGTCCTGGGCACCATAAGACAGCAACCGTAAGGCTGCTGTTCTTTTTTTATTATCTTTGCAGAGTCAAATGAGAATTGATATGAGAAAAATACTTTTGGCCATTGCGATGCTCGCCATTATGGCCGCCTGCAGCGAAGACAGGAGCAGTATTCTGAAAGTTTACAACTGGGCCGATTACATCGACGAGGATATCATACCCGAATTCGAGCAGTGGTATGAGGAGCAGACCGGCGAGCGGGTTCACGTCATCTACCAGACCTTCGACGTCAACGAGGTGATGCTGTCCAAGATTGAAAAGGCGCACGAGGACTACGATGTCGTTTGCCCCTCAGACTATATCATCGAAAGGATGCTCCGCAGCGACCTCATTCTTCCGATCAGCCACGACTTCGGTGACACTCCCGACTATACAGCCGGTGTGGCTCCCTTTATGAAGGGGCTGCTGGGAAAGGTCGAGAGTTCGGGCAAGATTGCCAGCGATTACGCCGTCCCTTATATGTGGGGCACCGAAGGCATCATCTATAACCCGAAGTATGTGAATGACAGTGACGTGACAACCTGGGACGTGCTCAGGGACCCGCGGTTTGAAGGCAAGCTGTTTATGAAGGATGCCTTCCGTGACGTGTACAGCACTCTCCTTGTATTTCTCAACAGGGATGCGCTGGACAACGGCGAGAAGGACTTCGCCACTCTCACTTATGACTGCTCCGAGGAATCAGTCGGGCAAGTCGAGGATTTCCTGATGCAGTGCAAGGGCAACATTGCCGGCTGGGAAACTGACTTCGGCAAGGAATATATGACCCAGGAGAAGGGCTGGATGAACTTTTCATACAGCGGCGACGCCGCCTGGGCCATCGGGGAAGCGGCCAGGGAAGGTATGGAACTGAGGTTTGCCATTCCGGACGAAGGCAGCATCGTATGGTTCGACGGATGGGTGATTCCCAAATACGCAAGGAACACGAAGGCCGCGCGATACTTCATCAACTTCCTCTGCCGCCCTGACAACGCTCTTCGCAATATGGCTGCATTCGGTTATGTGAGCGCCATCGGAGGAGAGGAGATATTCTCAGAGAGCGCAAATCCCGCCATCTTCCAACCTCGGGATGTCACCTACTTCTTCGGGCCGGAGGCGGATTCCGTTTGCGTGGATCCGTTGAAATATCCCGATTCCCGGGTGATTGCACGTTGCGGTATGCTTCACGACAACGGTGAAGACACCGCAAGACTGATTGATATGTGGTCACGCGTAAAGGGCGACAGCGCCAGCAGCCTGACCGGCATAGTCATAGCGGCAGCTGTGGCGCTGCTGCTGGTCGCAGTGTTCTCCAACCGGCGCAAGAGGAAGCGCCGTAGCCGCAGAAGATAGCCTTCGTCTCTATTTCATTGTGGACTCCTTGACCGGACTGCCCTTCAGGAAGGGAATCACGAAGGTCAGAGTGGTGCCTGACAGCGGTTCGGTATCGACCAGAAGCTGTCCCTTGTGCACGTCGGTGACGATGGATCTAATAATGCCCATACCAAGGCCCGTTCCCTGCCCCACCGGTTTTGTTGTGAAGAAGTTGTCGAACAGTTTCTGTTTGACTTCGGGAGTCATACCCATACCGTTGTCACGGATGGCTATGGTGAACTCCTTGTCGGGAGTGTAATCCACCTTGATTGTTATGGAGGGCTGATAGCCTTCCTCACCGCGGCCGCTGCGTTCCTTCACGGTGTAGCAGGCATTGTTCATGACGTTGAGAACGGCACGGCTCAAATCCTGGGGAACGACCATTGCCTTCGGCATATTTTCGGGATAATCCTCTGATATGGAGATATTGAAGTTCTTGTCGTTCGCGCGCATTGCGTGATAGCTCAGCCATACATATTCGTGAACCATCTGCGGTATGTCCATAGGGAGGAACTCTCCCTCCTTGCCACGGCTCTGGAGAAGGATTCCGCGGATGATGCTTATGGCCCTGTCACCGTGTTCCTGTATCTTGCCTATGTTTTCCTTGAGGTCGGCGGCGATATCCTCCATGTCCTGCGCATCGTCTTCGTTGAGATCGTCCTGACAGTCCTCGATAATCTCGGTCAGGTTGTTGAGCAGTGTATTGGATAATTTGCTGAAATTGATGACGAAATTGAGGGGATTCTGAACCTCGTGCGCGATTCCGGCGCTCAGAAGGCCAAGGGAGGCCATCTTCTCCTGTTTCTCGAGCTTGGCCTGCATATCCGCGAGTTCAGACCGCAGATGTTCTATTTCCCTGTTGAGTTCTTCGATATTCTGGTCCATATCACTTTGTGAGATTAACTGTGAATTCTGTAAATTCATCTTTTTTCGAAGTAACGCTTATGGTTCCTTCAAAGTCCTGAATTGTCTGCTGGCAAAGATACAGACCGACTCCGGGCGCTTCCGCAGTGGGCTTCGTAGTGAAGAACGGGTCGAATATCTTGTCCATAATGCTTTCCTCTATTCCCAGGCCGTTGTCATATATGGAAACCTTGACGGGGGAGCCGTTGCCTCCGGAGAGGGACAGCCTGACAAGAGGCTCATATGCGGCGCCACCCTTCTCCGCCTTTTTCTTTACAGCATAGAAACTGTTGGCAAGCATTGAGAGGAAGGCAGTGTGCAGCCTCTCGGCAACAGCCTGAACAGAGACGTCATATCCGGGGAGGGCAAGTTCGAACTTGATTTTCCTTTCGGCTATCTCCTTCTCGAAATACTTGTTCGTGACATCGTATGAATTATGGAGAAGGGATATCAGGTCAACGCTCGACACGGCGGTCGAACGGTCCTTCAGGAGTTCCTCCATCGCCTTGAGGATGCGGGTTGTGGAGATACCGTGCTGTTCGATCTTGGAAATGTTGGTTTCCATCATTTCAACGACATCGACCGAATCGTCATAACCGTCCTCGCTCATGGCATCCTTCTCATCCTCTATGGTGTCCTTCAAGTCACCCAGAAGGCCCACGGTCATATGGGAGAAGTTGTTGATGTAGTTCAGAGGGTTGAGGATGCGGTCAATCAGGCCCTTTGTCAATTTACCGACCGTCGCCTCACGCTCCTGACGGAGGAGCTGGCCCTGAGCGTCCTTAAGCTCCTGTGTGCGTTCGTTGACAAGCTGTTCCAGACGCAGCTGCTCCTGACGGGCGCGTTCGATTCTCATTCGGAATATGGACGTGATGATGCCGGCGAGCACCGCTACATAGAAAAGCAGCGCATACCACTTGGCATAGAACGGCACCGGAATGGAGAATGCGACCGGCTCTGACTGTGAAAGCTGCCCGTACGCATCCAGGGAGCGCACCGTAAACTGATACTTGCCGGGTGAAAGATGTGAGAATTCGACAGTCTTTTCATCGCTCCATCTCGACCATGCGGCGTTGTCGTTCAATCTGTAACTGTATTGGTCAGCTCCGACAAGTTCAGCCTTGTTGGATGAGAATTCGAAAATTGTGAAGTTGTTGTCGTTCTGGAACGAACGGATTATGACTTCAGACGGATAGGGCTTCAGGCTCCGCATTCTGTTGATGTCCACCCTGATGAGGCCGAAGTTGCCTCCGAGCCACATCTCGTCGCCGCTTCTTTCCATCGCCTGGATATTGTAGTCGGAGAACGGCTTGAACCACATCGACTGGCTTTCACTGAGGGAGTCGTTGTAAAGGCCCATATTCTGAGAATCGGAATGCCAGCGTTCACCGTTTTCATCTGTAAATTCGAAAAGAAGGCTCACCCCCGTGGAGTCCTGCAGATCGGTGAACTCCTCGGAGCCCTTCTTCAACAGATAAATCTCACGGCCGAGAGTGTGGGCCCTGATGCCGCTTTGGTCCTCAGTGAAACGGGCTACATTCTGGATATCCGCCAACCTGCGGCCTTGTCCGTCAAAACCGTTGCGGTATATGCAGTCCAGTTCACCTGTCAGGAAACTGCTGTTTCCATCGACGAAAAGGCTGAGGGTGTGGCGTTCGGTAAGCTGTCTTACGGAACCTCCTTCTATCAGGAACACGCCCTGCGCGGTTGCGGCGAGGAGGCCTTTGTCATCAGCGGTGGGAACAAGCTGCCAGCAGGCAAGTCTGACCTGTTCCACAGGCTTGAACCTGTCTTCGGCATCAAGGACGAACAGCCCCTGCAGAGTCCCGACATACAGTGCGTCACCGCTCTTGAGGATGCTGGTGACCTGACCGTCAAGGCCTTCGGTCTTTGTATAAAGAGAATATACGTGAAGCAGGTTGACGACGAACACGCCATTGTCGGTAGCCCCCCACACACTGCCGTTTCCGTCATATGAAAGGGAATTGACAGTGTTGCTGCAAAGACCGTCATCAGCGTTGAGGGTGAACAGCACTCCGCCATCGGAAGTCTTCACGGTGATTCCTTCACCGGCCACGGCATAGATGGTCAGGGCCAGGTCCGGAGCTTCCTCCACGCAGGTGTATTCCTGCCTTGCATTTTCATCGACGGCGATCTTTCCGATTTCGACAATCTGAGCGTCGCGAACGGCATATTCGGCTTCGCCTGCCGTGAAGCGTATCTCTCCACCGTTCTCATATATGGAGGATATCTCGCCGAAATGGGCGTCCCGGCTGAGGTCGCTGACCACATATTCGGCCTGAGTGGCATCGGGGGAAGGCAGATAGCCGATGAGGTTGTCACCGCCGAACCACACCCTGCCGTCGGAGGCTATGTGCACTTCAGTGATCCTGGAGATGCCGGGGGTGTGAATGATCTGCCACAGGGCGCCGTTGTATATCACAAGACCTTCGAAATTGGCCACGTACACACGGCCCTGGTTATCGCATTCGACCGCAAAGTTACGGTTGTGGCCCCTGTATTCGGTGGCGGTGATATTGCGGAAGAAAGGCTTTCCGGCATTCTGAGCTGAAACCTCAGAGGCAAGGAGCAGCGCGGCGAGCGCTACTGTCAGTATTCTGTATTTCATAGGCTGTCGGTGAATAAGTGTTTATAAGGCACTGTCGCGCCTATGAAAGTGTTCCATTCCTCGGCAGTGAACTCACGTCCACAGCGCTCGAGTGCCTTTTCGGCCATCTTGTCAGTCGAGACGTTCATACGGAGTATCTGACCGTTGCTTCCGCCGCAGAGTATCTCATCATCCGTAATGCGGCAGATGGACAGTGGCCAGCCATCATCGAAATAGACCTCGGCGGGCTGGAGCTGTTCGTATATCTGGGTGTCCATCATACCGCTCTTTGCAGAAGCGGCAAGATTCCATACGGACAAAGACCTGTCGTAGGAGGATGATATGAGCAGTCTCCCCATCGGAAGAATATCTATGATTCGGCCGGAATGTCCGGTAATCACGGACTTGGATCCGTCGGGAAGCATGACTTCTATGTCACCGTCGGCACAACCGAGGAAGGTGCAGCCGCTCAGCGGATCATATTCGGCGGAAGTGACAACCTTGCCGGAGGGTGACGGCTTGGATGTAAGGACTCCGGAATTGCCCATCTCACAATAAGAGCCGTCCTCGAAGAAGATCATGGTGTAGGTGTCACGGTAGAGGTATGCCGAAACGGTGCCCGGGAAAGCCACCGGTTCCGAGGTGGTTCCGGATGCAAGACTGTATGAGCAGTATGAATTCCTGCCGATGAGCATCAGCACCTTGCCGTTCATGAAGTTGAACAGCCCGAGATAACTTTCCGCAGGGACTTCCACTGTCCTGGCCTGCCTGTCATAGCCCACCACGCACAAAGGTCCGTGCAGTGACAGCGCATAGACATTGTCCTTGTCTGCATAGATATCCTTGAAATTGCAGTCGCTGTTCTGGAGGAGGACCCTGTCCCCATACTTGGGATGTCCGTACAACTCCACTTCTCCGAAATCGGATGCAGCCACATAACCGCCTCCATCAATGTTGACTATGGCGTTGACGCCTCCGCGCTGTCCGATGCTGGTGAGAGTCCTCGAACCGGTGCAGTTGGACAGGGCGTTGAAAAGGTCGGACTGATATGTGTTTCCGCGGTACTCCTTCATATAGTACCATCCGGCATAGGCAAGCATATTGGCGAGTTCGTCCCTGCCGCCGCTGAGTTGGACGGAAGAGGAATAACCGAGCGTACGGCCGAGCGTACGGAAACTCAGGGTGTCGGTCACGCTCTTGGCCCTGGTGGCCTCATCTCTCTGGACTTCGGCCTCTTTCTGGTGCAGGAGCGCCATTTCACGCTGTTCCTTGGCTTCCTCAGCCGATGCCTCGGCACGGGTCGCCCACTGTATCGCGTCGTTCTCCGCCTGTCTTGCGGCACGGCTTTCCTGCTCAGCCCTGTCCCTCATCTCCATGGCCAGCTGCGACTGCTGTTCAGCCCTGTCCCTCTGCCGGTCCGAGATGGCCTTCTGCTGGTAGGCTATCTCCTCCATCTGCTGACTCACGCGCTTGACCACGGCAGCATCGGACTGGTTGCTGTCGAAGGCCTCCTGAAGTTTGGAATCAGTGCGGCGGCCGGCTCCATATCCGAGCCAGAACACGCCGCCGGCGAGGATCAGTGCGCAAGCCGACCACAATACGGCAGTGACTGTCTTTCCGGAACGGTTCATTTCACTCTTATTACAAGTTGGGTTACGTCATCGCTCTGTTCGGCGCCGTTTGCGAATTCCTTCACAAGCGCGTTTGTCGCCTCCACTATGTCCTGGCTTGTGAGACCCTTCTGAGTTGCAAGCATTGCCTCGTACCTGGGTTCGCCAAGCTGGTCGTGTGACGAGTTCTCCGCTTCGGTCACACCGTCGGTGTACATTATCAGGGCGTCACCGGGATTCAGATGAAGGGTGTTGCCCTTGTAGGGTATGCCTCCTATTGCGCCCAGGGCGATGTTCCTTTCCTTGGGAAGCATCTCCACCGTGCCGTCCGCCTTGAGGATATAAGGAGGGTTGTGTCCGGCATTGGTGTAGTTGATGTCACCGGTGCGTGTATCGAACACGCCGTAGAAAGTGGTGACGAACATCGAATCGAGGCTTTCCTCGCTCAGAAGGTCGTTGACTTTGGTGAGGCATTCGGCGGAGTCAGTGCCACGCGTGCCGTACGCCTTTATCATAGTGCGGCTCACGGCCATGAAGAGGGATGCGGGCACTCCCTTGCCGCTCACGTCGGCGAGAGTGAAGCCGAAATGGTTCTCGTCTATGGCGAAGAAGTCGTAGAAATCGCCTCCCACTTCCTTTGCAGTCACCATACTTGCGGCGATGTCAATCTTCTCGATCCCCTGTACGTCCATATCATAGGAGCGGGGAAGAATGGCGTGCTGGATGGCGCGGGCGGCGGAAAGGTCGTTGCGTATGTCCTCGAGCTGCGCGTGCTCCTTCATAGTGCTGCGCACATACTCGATCTGAGCGACTGCGTTGTCGATGGTCTTCTGAAGGTCATCGAGGTCTATGGGCTTGGTGGCGAAGTCGAAGGCTCCGTTGTTCATCGCGGTGCGGATGTTGTCCATATCGCCGTATGCGCTGACCATAATGCACTTTTGTGCGGGATTGCGCATTTCATTAATCTTGCTGAGGAGCGTCAGTCCGTCCATTTCGGGCATATTGATGTCCGAGAGGATGATATCTATATCCGGATGCTTGAGCAGTTCCTGGAGGGCTTCAAGGCCATTGTGGGCAAAAAAGAATTCATATTCGCCGTGACGGATCTTACGACGGAAGTATTGGGTCAAGAGGACTTCAAGGTCGAGTTCGTCATCGACACTGAGGATTTTTACTGCCATAGTTACGTTATTGTTGATTAAATTGGTTACTCTTTTTTTATAACTTACAAAAGTATCCTTAAAATACTTAAATTCCAAATAAAATATAATATTGAATAATGAAAATAATAAGTAATTTTGTGCGTTTAATCATTCCACTATGAAAAAACTTAAAATTACAATTCTGACATCCGTCTTCACGATTCTGCTTTGCGGGAAGGCATCTGCTCAGGACATAACATATCAGGAAGCGGAAAAAGCCTACAATATGGGGCATTTCGAGATGGTTGACTCCCTTCTCGCCCCGACTGCTTCCAAGATGTACGGTGACGACAGGGTCAAGGCATACCGCCTGATGGCGCTCAGCTGCATCTATCTGGACGACATCGCAGGGGCCGAGGACAACATCCGCAACATCCTCGCCGCGGACCCCTATTACTCCCCCTATGGAGAGACACCCCGTTTCACGGACATAGTCAACAAGGTAAAGAAAGGCAGTTCCGCCACCCTTACCACCGCATCCCAGCAGGCGGAGACCATCGAGGAGGCGCCTGTGCCCGTAACCATCATCACGGAAGAGATGATGCACAACATAGGAGCGCGCAACCTCAAGGACGTGCTTCTGGCCTATGTGCCCGGTATGACCGATGTGGCCAACAACGAAGAGCTCAACGTGGCTATGCGCGGCATCTACTCGTCCGGTCAGGAAAAGATACTCATCCTGCTCAACGGCCACCGTCTGAACAGCTACTCCACCAACGTGGCCGCGCCGGACTACTCCATCTCGCTGAACAAGGTAAAGCAGATAGAGGTCCTTCGAGGCCCCGCATCATCCATCTACGGCGGCGCTGCGCTCACGGGCGTGGTCAACCTCATCACCAAGGACGGCAACGACGTTGACGGCCTCGATGTCAAGGCGGCGGTGGGCAACTACGGCCAGATCCAGGGGGACATACTGTTCGGAAAGAACTATATGGACATCAACTTCACCGCCTGGCTGAGCCTCTACAAGTCGGACGGTCAGAGGATCCACCTCGACGAAAACCACCAGCCCTACGCCACCATGCCCATCGACGGCGACATCATCATAGGAGGATTCAACGGGCAGCCCTCGTACGATGCGGGATTCAACTTGAAATCGAACAATCTGTCGATCATCTTCTCCAGAAGGCTGTCGAAGGTTGTGGCCCCCTATTCCCTGAGTTTCTTCTTCGCACCATATTCATATGACAAATACCGCAAGTGGTTCGGCAATGCCCCGGGATATGCCATCACCTCCGACAACGCCGAAGTTTCATACGGCTCCAAGGCCGGCGCGTTCAACTGGCAGGTCAAACTTGTCTATGACCATCAGGACCAGCAGAGGTATCAGGTAGGAGGAGACTACATCCCTGACGTGGGTTTCAACGACGTGAAGCTCAACGGAGTCGAGGACGTGGTCGTAAAGCTTGAAAACGGTTGTTTCCAAAGCGTGAACTGGAGGGAGACCACCGTGGGCGGGAAGTTCCAGGGCGGCTTCGACTACAACATAGGCGCCAGTCAGTCGGGCAACATCACGTTCGGCCTCGACGCCGGCAATTTCAGCCTGCTTGACGCCACCTATATGGAAGGTATCGACTATGACCTGGTCATCAAGACATACAACGACGAGAAGATCCTCAACACAGGCAAGGAACTGAGCGCGGACGCATATCTTCAGATCAAGCACAAGATAGCTGACCGCTTCATCATCAACGCAGGTATGCGATATGACTACAAGAAGAGACGTAACGGAATGATCATCAACGACTTCTCCCCCCGTATGGCATTCATCTACACACATCCCAAGTTCGATTTGAAGCTCAGTTACGCAAAGTCTTTCGTCGACGCGCCCTATTTCTACAGGAACAACACCCTCGACATAAACTTCGGTGACGAAAGTATGAAGCCCGAGTATCTCAACTCAGTGCAGTTCTCCTTCCTCAGTGACCGCAAGCTCGTCAACGGCCTCTTCGCCGAAGCGAACCTGTTCTACAACAAGGCCACCAACTTCATAGTGGCCAACGAACTGGGGAACATCAACGCCGGTATGGTGTCCAGCACCGGTGCCGAACTTGTCTGCCGCTACACGGCCGGCATATTCAACGCCGAAGGCAACTTCACCTGGCAGAAGGTCCTCAGCGCCGACCAGTATGACGTGGACCTCGCATCGGGCCGTTTCTACAACATACCCCAGGTGCAGGGGAACATCGTATTGTCCGTCGTTCCCGGCAAACGGTTCTCGGCGCACACCGACCTCAGGTTCACCGGCTCGCAGTCCTCGCTCTTCGTATCCCCCGGTGCCGATCCGCTTGTGATTGACATCCCTTCACGCTGCATTGTGGGCGCCGGCGCCTCGCTCGACCTCCGCAGGGTGGTGCTTGAATTCAATCTGTACAACGCGTTCAACAAGGAATACATACAGGGAGGCTCCAGCGTGGCTCCCATCCAGCAGCCGGGTCTGTGGCTGCTCGGCGGCTTATCATTCAAAATCTAGTTTTCAATGACTTCTGCAGACACCATCATTGCCAACAGGTTGCTTGACAACATCAAGCTCCACCCTGAAAACATTGCATATTCCATCAACGGACATCACACTACCTGGCGTGAAATGGGCGACAAGGCTGTTCGGATCGCCTCCGGCATCTCGGCCACTCTGAATCTGACCGAAGTCCCCGCCAACCGCCCCGTACGCATAGCCATCAACCTTCCCAGGGAATCGGACTTCCTGTCCTGCATCGTTGCAAGCGTGCTGCTTCACAGTTCATACGTTCCCATAGACACGGTCGTTCCTTCCGAGCGCAGGGACTTCATACTCAAGGACTCCGCAGCTGATTTCCTCATAGACTCAGGCAACGTCGACGCCCTGCTGTCATCCGCCCCGCTTGAAGAACTTCCTTCATACAAGGGAGAGTTTGATGAGGCGTATATGATTTACACCTCGGGCACGACAGGCCAGCCGAAAGGCGTTTCCGTCCCCTACAGGGCTCTGCTCGCATTTCTTGAGAATCTGAAGGGCGATGATTTCCTGATCGGACCGTCATCCTCAATGCTGCATTTTGCCAGTGTAGGATTCGATGCATCCATCTATGAAACCTTCGGCGCCCTGTATTACGGAGCAAGGATAGTGGTGACTCCGGAAGACACGAGGCACGATGCGTTCAAGCTTCACAGTCTGCTTGTGGAGGAGAGCATCACACACTGTCTGATGCCGCCTTCCCTGCTGACCATATTCAGCGATTTCAAATTCCCCGCGATGCGTTCGATGATATGCGGCGGGGAAGCCATACCTCAGAGCGTGACAAAACAGATAGCCGGACATACCAATTTCCGCTTCACCTGCATTTACGGGCCTACCGAGGCCACTGTCTTCGTCACGAAGTTCCATTTTGAGGACGACACCAGGTGGCGCTGTCTCGGCGGACCGCTCGACGGTGTGACCTGCCACGTGGTGGATGAGGATATGAAGCCGGTCAGGCCGGGAGAGCAGGGAGAACTCCTCATCGGAGGCCCGCAGCTGTCCAACGGCTACTGGAACCGCCCCGACCTCAATGAAAAGGCCTTTGTCACCAACCCGTTCGACGACCCCCAAGGCAACGCTCCCATACTTTACCATAGCGGCGACATCGTTTTGCTCAACGAGGACGGCAGTTTCGACTATCTTGGCAGAAAGGATTCGCAGGTGAAACTTCACAGTTTCCGCATCGAGCTCGGTGAGATAGGATTCCGCATAGAAAGCCACCCTCGTGTAAGCAGGGCCTACGTATGCATAGAGGAGAACGGCAACGACAAACATCTGGTGGCCTATGTCCAGACAGCCGACGGCGACCCGGAGCTGAAGGACGTCAGGGAATATATCCGGCAGTTCCTGCCCGAGTATATGGTCCCGACCTACTGGAATCACGTGTCTCAGTTCAAGCTCAACGCCAATGCAAAGATAGACAAGTCCGTGCTGGTCAACGAGGCGTGGAAGAGATATACCACTCCCAGCGACAAGATGACCCGCGACGAGGAAATGATGGCCAAATGCGTCGCCGGCATCGTGGGGGCCGACAACGTGAATATCGACGTGGACCTGATATCCGAACTCGGGCTGTCGTCGCTGCAAATTATGCGCACTTCCGCGGACCTCGACCCGCTGGGCCTTCACATCTATCCCGAAGACATCTACAAATACCGCACAATCAGGGAAATATGCCAGCATCATCTGTACCGCATCTGCTACTGGTTCAACAATCCCGAGGAACATCCGGAAAAGCCGGTGCTGGTCATCATCAGCGGATACACGAGCTTCTCCTTCCTCTATACTAACCTCTCGATGGTCCTGCAGGAGCATTTCAACATCTTCGTCATCGAAAGCTATCACACCTTATGCTATTTCGAGGCCACTCCCAACAGCGAGATAATCGATCTGTACAAGAGTATGATACGCAGCGTGGAGAAGAAATACAAGGTTTCGGTCATCACCGGCTTCTGCTACGGAGGCGAGCAGGCTCTCAGGGTTGCGGCCGACCTTTGGAACGACTCGCCTGAGAAACCGGCCGCAGTAGTCATCGACGGAATGCTGCGAAGGGACAAGAATCCGGATCATTTCATCCCCCTGAACTGGCCCACCATCTCTGAGGAGCAGAACAGGCTTCGCAAACTGGTTGACACGACAATCCTCGAAACGATAGACGACGATTTCCACTACAACGGCCCCGTAAGTTCGATTCTGTGCGACACATTCGCCGAGCAGCAGACAATCACACCGGAGGAGCAGTTGACCATAAGCAAGGAAGTTATGGATCTCTACCGTACCGAATTCAAGATCACGCCCGACAAATGGAGGAAAGAGTATCCTGATGCCGAAATCCTGTTTATGCCCGGAGGTCATTTCGAGGCGATGAAAACGCCCGAAACCGACAAGGCCATCATCGACTGCATTCTTTCATACCTCCCTCAAGCCTGACGGTCAGGCCTGTCAGTAGACCAGCCTGAGGCCGTCTATCCAGAGCGTGCTCGCGGAGCTGCCGGTGAACCAGTCACCCAGCCTGCTTGCGGCGCAGGATATGATGATGTGCGTGGGAACGCGCGAAGTTGAACTGTACTGCAGAGGTATCTCCACCTCCTGCCAGTTGTCGGTACCGGTTGAAACGAACTCTCCGTAGGCTATCACCGATTCAGAATCCTTGTTGAAGAAGGTTGACGGATCAGTAGTGTCAACCCTGACCGGTGAATCCGCAGTGCCTCCGTATTTCCTGTAATCCCAGTCGCCCAGGGCGCAGAAGATGGCGCAGCGGTCGGGATCGCCTTCCTTCACGGCATCATCCCGGGGATATCCGCCGACGTTGTCAACAGCTCCGCCGGAATATTTCACCCAGAGGCGCAGAGCCCTCGGACGGTGTGTGAACGGACGGCCGAAATCCACCTTTCCGCCGCTGGTCCCGACCAGTCCGGCAAAACTGCCGCTGAATATGTTGCCGGCGGCAAATTTTATCACAACGTATCTTGAATCCATACGGACAGACGCCGAGCCCTCCATATGCTCGTCAGTATCAGGAGCGCAGATGACTCCTGACGCGCCGACCGATGTCGAACCCGGATTGCCGGAATCCCACCATTTGGCTCCACATACGGCAGACGAAGGGTCGAAGAAGGAGAAGTAGTATGGCGATTCCGCGTTGCTGAATATCTCGAATCCGGCATTCGGAAGCTGCACCTCGACATCGGTGGTGAATGATGATACGGAGGAAAAGTGACTGCCGCTGAATGCCACGCACTCATATTCGGTAGCGGGTTCCAGAGAGTCGATGCAGGCCCTGAAACTGCCGCCGGAAACGGTCACGGCGCTGTCGGGGACCTCCGTCCACTGCTCATCCCCCACCCTGCGGTATCTGAAGGAGTTGCGATTGCCGGCAAGCCCCGAGGCGGCCAGATGACACACCCTCGTCCAGGGGCTGATTTCCTTGAAAATCACCGCAGCATCGGTGTGGGAGACGTGGATGCTCCAGGTCTCGCTCCTGCCGTGCGAACGCACCTCCACCTTTACGGGAGAGGAGAAGTTCCTGACGGACATCACGTCGAGAGAGTATTCCGTCAGGTCCTCAGGCCCGAGACGGAAGGAGGAAACCTTCAGATTGGAAAGGGGTCTGTTTCTGAGGACATCTGCCACAATACGCCGGTTGACGGCATCGAAGACGCTTTCGCCGACCTGGCCCTCTACGGAGAAGCGCCGGTCCACAGACTGCACGGCACGCAATTTCCATTTATAATCCTGATATGTGGTGACGGTGAACAGGCGTTCCTCGGAAAGATCCTGCACGCCCGTCATCGGCGGTTCGACCGAAGACACCTCACAGTTGAAAAGCACCTCGGATACATTCACGGAGTGTATATCGGCACGTTCGTCAAGAATCAGGGTCACAGTGGAGGATGAAGGATCGATTTTCACTTCAAGGACCCCCTCGGCAGTGACCGACGTGACGGCAGGCCTTACCACAGGCAGAGGTACGTCGTTGCGTATGCAGGTGGCTGTAAGGGGCAATGCCGCCAGAAGCAGGACAAAACGGATTATTCTTTCCGGAACTTTCATCATACTAGAAATGATATGCTATTGCAAGACTGCAGTTCATAAGGTTGAAGCCCATCGCGCAGCGGAAGGACGATGCCGTGCCGCCCATATCACCGGATTGGGGCACCGCCAGGTTTCCGTAAGTGATGTCTGCGAGTCCAACGGCACCCTCGATGGACACGGAGGAGAAGACATAAAGTTCGACACCGGGGCGGAAAGCCAGGCCCAGACGTGAGGCCTTGCCTGTTTCAGAGAAGGGGAAGGTCCCGGTACGGGCATATCCGAGGGAGAATTCACAGAAGAAGCCGAAAGTCCCGCTGTCATCCACGCCTATGTAGTTTCTGTGAAAGAATTCAGCCGACAGCAGGTCAGAGGCCATCTGAACCGCGGGCAGGTCAAGGGAGAGCCCGCCTCCCGGTATGGATATCACGGCGTCCTGAGAAAGGACGGAAGCGCTGGCATATCCCAGCCTCAGCCCGATGGAGGAATTGTCTCGGTAGGCGAATTCAAACGAGGGAGCTATTCTTAGCAGGCCGGCGTGGGCGTTGATGTCCTGAGCCAGAAGCAGTATGCTGCTGTTGTCGCTCCTGAGTGATGCGCCGGTGAACGAAACCGTCAGAGTCCTTTCGCCTTTCGGAGCGAGAACTGACGCAGCGTCCGTGGCGGCCGAGGCCTCGGATATGCAGGCCGTAAGAAGGACTGGCCAGGCCAATATGCTGAGCAGAGAACTTTTCATCTTAGAAATAGAAATATGTGCCCACGGAAAGGGCGAGAGGATTCAACTTGTATGAGGCGTCAAAATAAGTCCTTGAGCCTTCCTTGACCTGATTGTGCACCTGTTTGTCGCTGTTGATGGATATCCCCGCCACATCCACTCCGGCAGTGATGGTGAGGAATTCGGTGAACTTCACTGCGATGCCTCCGTCAACGCCTATCGAAAAGGAATTAGACGTGGAATAAGTGCCCGGAATGTCGTCGCCCCTGACATCGGTCACCTTCGACACCTTGCCTGAATAGCCGGCCGTTCCGTCAGCATAGATAGAGAATCTGCCGGAGTTGCCTATCATCATATATTTCCGTATGAAAAGGGACAGGCCGTAGCCGTTTGACAAAAGCCTGTAGTCGGCAGCCGTAAGGGCCGTATCCATAAGAAAAATGTCACCGTCGGAGATGTCGGTGAAACGCCTTGAAAAGAAGGGCGTTACGCCTGCCACCAGATTGTCCGCCAGGGCAAGGTGCAATGAGGGGCGGAGTGAAAGGTTGTAGTTTCTCAGGCCGCCGGCATCGATGACCGACGATTTCAGGTCATCGGCACGCCAGACGCCGAATGAGGCAGAGCCTCCTATGCCCCACTGCCCCTTCAGCACTATGGGAGTACGGAGCGCATCCGACTGCACGACACCCCTGTGGCGCCGGGCGGCCGCGGCCGGAGCGGTCACTGCCGCTGTGAGCAGCACGGATAGAATTATTGCGGATATCCTATTCATATATGAGTTCGAAATTGTCAAGAAGAAGCGTGCTGGATGAGCATCCGGCGAAATAGTCGCCGTAACGGCTCGAAGCGCACGACACTATGATATGGGTGGGGAATTCGGTCAGGGACTTGTAGTCGAGACTTACGGTGACCTGCCTCCAGGCACTCCTCGAGCCGTTGCCCGTTTCCGTGAACTGCCCGTAGGCTATGGTTTCGGGGAGGTCCGGGTAACTGCGGAAAGTGCTCTTGTCCGAAGTGTTGACCTGCACCGGGCAATCGCGTGTGCCGCCATACACCGTATTGCTCCAGGTGCCAAGCGCCACTTCTATGTTGCACTGGTCGTACTCGCCCTTCGCGACGGTCCCTGCGGGGCCTTCGTGGTCGACCTTGCCGCCTTCGTAGCGATACCAGAAGCGGACTGCCGAAGGCCTGGAGGTCCAGGGACGGCCGAAATCCACCTTTCCGTTCATTCCGTCAAGGCCTGCGAACTCGCCGGTGAAGATGTTTCCGGCGGCAAACTTGATCACTGCATACATCGACTGCAGTCGTGCGGAGCGCTTCGATCCTATGCCGGCAGGCACGTCCGAATCGGAATAGCATATTGCATAGGATGCGCCCAGCATTCCTGCGGAGGCGGAACTTCCGCTGTCCCAGAATTTCCTGCGTGCGGAAAGGTCATCGGACGAGGGGTCGTAGAACGAAATCCAGTTCTTGTTTTCGGCATTGCTGACAGTCTCGAATCCGAAGTTGGGAAGCTGGGGAGCCGCATCGGTCGTGAAAGACAGCCGCGAGCCGGTCTCCTGTCCGTCTATCATCAGGCGGTATTCATATTCCGTATCAGGCTCAAGGTTCTCCGCAAGGCATTCATATGTGCCGTCAGCGGTCTTTGATGCCGCCGCGCCTGTCCATGCCTCCCCGTCGGAGGACCATTGCATTTCAATCCCGGTCCCCTCTTCATATTCACTCCCGTCCACGTCGGCGTGAAGGGTTGCGTGGCCGGCCCATATCTCATAGCGCTTCGAGGGCGTCAGGCCTGTCGAGACAGGTTCGAACACTATCATATTCTCAACCACATCCACGTCACAGTCCAGCATCACTGTAAATGACAGCATACCGTCGGTGGAGGTGTATTTGGGTTTCATTGCATACAGTCTTCCTCCCTGCACGTCGTCTATCCTTCCGGAAGCTGTGACTGTGCTGCCGTCGGAGACGAGGGTTCCCTCGAAATTCCAGAAGAGCGAGGTTTCATCCCCGTCGGCAAGGAAATAACCTTCCCTGCCGCTGTTTCCCGAGCCATAGGTCAGGCAGCGTGATGCATCGTCCATATCGGTTCCGACAGTGAATCTGTAACCGTCATTGAACTTGCGCGCCACCGAAGGGTCGAAGGTCACCTTTGTAACCGCGTTCGAAATGCCCGCCGTTATCCTCAGGAGGGATGTTTCACCCCCGCTGACTGTCACCTTCGAGGAACCCTTGTAACTTTTCGAGTCCCAGCAGGCCCATCTCGGATTCTCCTTTACTGATTCACCGGCCTCAACGTCCACGCGGTATTCATCCGCCGGAAGATATATGGCCTCGGGAGCGGAGGATATGGTATAGCGGCGCACCATTCCGGAGAAATCGGCCTTGTATATGCCTATCACAGCCGATTCAAGGACTTCGCGGTCGGTCACCGCAGCCTTGGTCATATCATTGAGTGATATTCTCAGGGTGAGGGAACCTTGGGCGGCGTCTGTGTTGTCATCCACGTTGCCGCAGGCCGAGACCGCCATAAGCGCTGCGCAGAGCAGCAGGGTTCTGTATGTTTTATCCTTCATATCCGCTTATTCCACTACAAGTTGCAACTCAATGTTCTTGCGGCAGCCTTTCCTGTCGACGACCTTCATAGTGAACGTATGCGTGCCCTTGAAGGCCAGGATGGGAACCTGGGCTGCAGACAGGTCGAACGCTATTTCACTGCGGCCGCTGACCGCATCGCCGTAAGGGAAGGGAATTATGGTCGTGAAGACTGATATCGCGCCCGCAGACGGGTTGACAAGGTCAAGCACGCTGCTTCCGTCGTTGACCGTGCGGAGCGAGTTCACGAACGCCTCGTTGGTTGAGGACACGTCCACCGTGAAAGATTTCACCATATTCGGCACGGAGGCCAACATAGTCAGGTTGAAGGGACTGCCTTGGGGAGCGACAATTATCGGAGCTTCCAGGTCATATCCGCAGGTGCTTTCGAGGCATATTCCTCCATCCCCCGCAGGCGCATCGGGATCCTCCCCTATTATGTCCTCCACCACAATCATATCGGCGGAGAGTTCCTCATCCTCAAGAAAGCCCGTGATGACGACATCCGCGTTGGCATTGCCCTCGCTGTCCATCTTCTTGACAAAAGTCACCTTGTGCCAGGTGCGGGGCATAATGCCCGTGAAGACCTTGGTCATCTTCTGCAATTTCCCGTCGACCAGGCCCTTGTAGCTTATCTCCATTGTCGTTCCGGGGCCGTTGTTGACTGCGAAATAGCCTTTCCTTCCGTCCCAGCGCGGACTTCCGCCATTGAAGTCGAGAGCGTATGAAAGCGGAGCATCGGGCGATACGCTTACGGTTGCCGCGCCGTCTCCGGTCACCATCGACACGAAATCGTCGGAATAGTCCACCGTCACTGCTGTCTGGAGCAGAGTGCAGGTGAGCGTGGCGAGTTCAGTCGTATTGTCAACCTCTATGTCGAACTGCGTCGAAGCCCCATACACCGGCGACTCGAAAGCGGCTGCCGGAACTTCGCCGTCGGATGATGAAGCGAAGATCGTATATGAACCGGCAGCGAGGCTTATCAGCCCGCCGTCCGAGCGGACGTCGGCCAGAGTGGTGTGCTTGACCTTATTCATACTGTAATCGAATATCTCGATGATGAAATCGTCCGGTGCGGCAGACGCGGCCTTGGTAGCCATATCATCATCAATGCGGATACTTCCAAGTGAAAGGTATCCTGTTCCGCTGTAGGTTTCATTTTCCCAGCTGCAGGCTGTCAGCGCCGCCATCGCAGCAATTGTCAAAGCATATCTTTTCATAGTGTTGTTTTCCCGTTAATTTCAATTTCACCAAGATCCACCGTTTCAAGGCTGTCATCGAAGGCAATCTCCAGATGGAGGCCGCCGACGGAGGAGGCGTCAAGACGGACGGTATAGCACACCGCCTGACGAAGGCCGTCGTATTCTATCGGTCCGAAACTGTGCTCCCTGCCATCCTGGCCCTTGAGACTGCCGGAAAGGGAGAATCGGTATGCATCCATAAACACATCACCGCTGTCCGGGCCTTCCAGAGTGAAGGCATTCCCCGAGCCCGTGGTGATCAGGATGGACCTTTCAATGAAATAGTTGTCGAAACTCTCCGTCGTGACGACACGTACCACACAGTTCTGCAAAGAAGCCGGTATGCTTACCGAGACGGTCTCGTCCCCCTTGACTTCGAACGACGCTCCGCCCAGGAAGCAGGGGCGGTCCCTGCCCTCTATGGTCACGTCACCGTATTCGGCGGAGATATCATATTCTCCGGCAACCAGGGGCGTGGTTTCATCCCAGTCCCCAAGCAGGCCGCTCCAGACCTGATCGCCGAAGAAGTCCGTGATCCTGACGGTGAATTCCGATGCCTTGGGAAGTGGGGTCAGATCTGCGACATTGCTCTTGACCCTGTCCTCGATCTGCGCCTTTGCGACCACGTTTATCCGCAGGCTTCCCGTTCCCGACACTCTTTCGCAGGACATCAGGGCCAGCAGGACCGCAGGCAGCAGCATTGAATCCTTGAGTTTCATATATTATCCTTTAGAAGTTTGAAATGGTTCAGTGTATTATTTTCACTTTCACATTGTCTATATAGAGCCAGGTTGTAGTGTTGCTGGCGATATCCCTGTTCCCGACCGGGTCGTCGCGCCAGCATATCCTCACGTTGTCACCCGCAGGAACATTGTGAAGCACGAACGACACCGTTTCCGGAGTATTGTCATACGACCCGCCGGTATCCATCGCGGTGAAGCCGTTGCCGGACTCGAACGTACCCGCCGAAGACCCGCTCTCCAGTCCTCCGGCAATTGTCACATAGCCCACGGTCACATTCTGGCCGTAAGTGTTTATGCCCTTCTGGTCCGCGCCGTAATCGAAAGTGACCTCTATGTCGACAGGATTCTTCAGACGGCTCAGAGGCGCGGAATCCACCCTGGCCGGGTAATGCGCGTCGATACCAAGACCGGCCTCACGCCTTCCGGCAATTCTGATGCACTTTCCGGCTTCGGCGCCGATTCTGCCGCCCGTCCAGCCCGAAAGGAAGGAATATGCGCCCTTGCTTCCCATACTGCTGGTCACGTATGCATCATTAGAGCTGAAGGCAGGGACTGATGAGAAATCCTCGAAAAGCAGGTACGGCACGGCAAGGTTGACGACAGCGGAAGAACCGCCCCCAAGATCCGGCAGGGTCAGTTCCGTTGTGCAGACGGCATTCGCGGATTCGAATTCAACCGTGACCCTCCTGCCGGAAACGGAGAGGTACGACTGCTCATCGGCGAACTCGATGCTGAACGAATCGCCCTCGTCAAGAGCCGAGGCGGGAATATAGTCACGCGACAGCGGTGAGGAGAAGCTTATCCTGCTCACTTTTTCACCGAGGCAGTTTTCAACCATATGGAAGGCCAGCGAGAAATAGGGCTTGACATTGTCGGCGTCGAGTCTCACGGGAGTTGCATGACCGGGAGCGAAATCGAGTCCGCGCAGCGGCACCGGAACCGCTTCGGCCTGCCAGTGTTCCGAGAAGAGCGAAACCTCCATGAAGTCATCGGAGCCCGCCGAGAAGGGAAAGACAGCCGCTGTCAGATAACGGCTCACGAGGGGCTGTGCGGCAGATTGTTGCGGAAGTATGGCAACTTCGCGCAGTCCGTTCTCAAGACGCGGACCTGCGCTTGCTGTCATATCGGCGACGACCGTCCCGACCACATCGCAGGGAAATCTGACCACAGCGCGCCTTACCGGCTCGCCGTTGAGAGTACCGTCCCCGGAGATATGGAAATTGAAGAGATGCACCAGATGGCGCATAGGCAGCGACAGGCCGCTTTCATTTCCGGAAAGCGGGCCGGACTGCACCGGACCGGAAATCATAATGTCGGCGCCTCCGCCCGCCTCGCCATCCTGCGATGAGGGCAGGCTGAAACGGGCCGTCGTTCCGTCAACGCCTGAAGGCCTTGGACAACAGGCATAATAGGTATATTCGCCCATTTCCATAGGAGAGGGCAGATCCGCAGTGAATACTGCGCTTGAGCCGCTGGAGCCGTAGAGCCGGAATTCCTGATTCGCGAACACAGCATCACCGCCGCGAGAAGCCCAAAGGGAAAGCCTGTCGCCCGCACGCCAGTTCACTGACACTCCGTCAGGCCCGAGGCTCGTCCTGGTCTGCGCATCACCAGCGCGGAGGAAAACGCGGCAGGCGGATTCCGAAGGTCTGACGGCGGGCTCAAGAGCGCAGCCCGTAATCAGGATCGCCAGAGTCGCCAAAGGAGCAACGGGGTTCCGTTGTGACTGAAAAGCAGCGGAGAATATGCGAATAAGAAACTTAAGCATTGAAGTCAATCATTTCAAAACTGATTCTAAAGCATAGCCGATATCTGCTCGTAATATTTCTTGGACACGGGTATATGTCTTGCATCGGGAGCATCCAGTTCTATATACACGACGCCCTCCTTCTCCTTGCGGAGCGACTTTACGTGCTGAACATTTACAAAGTAGGAACGGTGACAGCGGAGGATATTGAATTTCTGACAGACATCCTCGAGACTGCGCATCGAGCAGCGTAGAGAATAAGTCTTCATACCGCCGTTTTCAGAATAGGTGATGCGGCAGTAGTTCTCGTCTGCGGTAATGAACAGCACCGATGAGCGGAGAGCGACAAGACGCAGGACGTGGTTCTCGTCATAGAACTTAATTCTCGAATCCCCGGCCGGCTCAAGAGGATAGCGCTCGTGCTCGACCAAAAGATACAGCAGGGTCAGCATAAGATAAGGCATCAGAAGCATCAGGCCGAGATTCGGCGCGACCCCGGTCACCATATCGAAATAGGCTACCCGCGAGCGGGAGGTCAGACAAAGATAAAGGGACGAGAACAGCACGCAGAATACAACCTCCATCAGACACCACAGCGCATATCTTGGCATTGACGACACGTCATTGCGCATAAGATAAAGAATCAGCCTTGAGAAGAATACCGAGAACAGAACTATGGAGAAGACAATCGCAAGATTTGCGGAGTAGCCGAGCACCCCGCCGGAGAGATTGCGGACAAAAGGCTCCGGACGAAAAAAGAGGACAAAGAACAGGAGAAACACCGGGATGAACATAAAGTGCATCACGTGGGTTCTGAAATTCTGGTAAACCTTAGGAAAAGGAGCTGTCATTCGTCATCTATTTTAATGTGACAAAGATAAGTATTATATTTTTTAATCCCAAATATTTTTATTTAGTCCACTATTTTTATTATTTCATAACATTATTGGCATATAAATCACAATTTATTGTTTTGCTTTCCGACAGCGCAAATTTTGCATTCAAAAAATGTTTTCGTTATGGATTTTTCAGCACGTCTCGAAAGAAGTTTAAACAGCAATTCAGCATTGGCGGCCATCTCCTTTGAACAATGGTTGACACTCCCGGGCATATCTGAAGTCCTGATATGCCTAAGCCGCCTAAGCATGTTAGTTTCGTGATAGCATAGAGATAGGTGAAAAAGAAATATCTCAAAAACATTTGTTCTGCAACTATATTTTAGTTACACTTGCGGTTAGGAATGATGAAAAAATAAGTTGGTAAAGATTTATGAAAGATTGTTTATGGATTTTGAATGCGAAATGAAGGAGCGTAGCGGGCTACGTGACTGAATGACAAATTCAAAAGACGAAACAAGACTCATAAAGATTTACCAAGTTATTTTTTAAGAATGACTTAGTATG